>NZ_JANQCY010000002.1:0-156494 GCF_024723595.1 Campylobacter sp. LMG 7929
GACTAAACCCTTAATGGGTTTAGTTTGATATAAAGGTGGGTTGATTAGTAAACTAATTAGCTTAGTAAGACTTTCAAATTTAATTTCTTCAAATTTAATCTATCAATTTTATAATCTTTTTGTCTTTTGTGGAATTTTAAAATTATACAAAAAGTAAATATAAATTTTTAAAAAATAAACAAGAAAAGCAATAATAAACGCTACAAACATCAAATACCTACCAAAAAAGCACTATATTTATAAAATGAATATCAATATTCTAATTTATTTTATATATTTTTATTGATTTTTGATAAATTCAGAAAAATTTATGAAACTTTTATAAAAAATTGTTATATAATACTCATTAAGTTTATAAACAAAACTTAAATAAAACCCACAAGGAGTACATCATGGGAACAAGAAAAGAACACGACTTTATTGGCGAGTTGGAAATTGCTGACGAGGTTTATTATGGAGTGCAAACTTTTAGAGCACTAGAAAACTTCCATATGAGTGGCAGAAGATTACAAGATTATCCTTATTTTGTAAAAGCTTTCGCTCAAGTTAAAAAAGCAGCTGCTCTTGCTAACAAAGAAGTTGGAGTTCTTGATGCTGACAAAGCTGATGCTATTGCTAAAGCTTGCGATAGATTGATTGCTGGTGAATTTTTAGATCAATTCGTAGTAGATATGATCCAAGGTGGTGCTGGTACTAGTACAAACATGAACACCAACGAAGTTATCACTAATATCGCTCTTGAAAGTATGGGACACAAAAAAGGTGAGTACCAATATCTTCATCCTAATGATCATACAAACTTAGGTCAATCTACAAATGATACTTATCCAAGTTCAATCAAAGTAGCTACCTATGCAAAACTTACTGATCTTTTAAAAGCTATGGAACTTTTAAAAACTGAATTAGAAGCTAAAGCTAAAGAATACAAAGATATCATTAAAATGGGTAGAACAGAGCTTGAAGATGCGGTTCCTACTACTTTAGGAAATACTTTCAACGCTTTTGCTAGCTATATTAAAAGTGATATTGAAAAAATCACAGCAGCTCGTGAGTCAATGAGTTATTTAAATCTTGGTGCAACAGCTATTGGTACAGGAATTAACTGCCACCCTGATTACAAATTTGTGGTTGAGAAAAAATTAAAAGAAATCACTGGTGTTGAATTTAAACCAGCTGAAGATTTTATCGCTGCTACTCAAGATACAGCTGACTTTGTACATGTAAGTGGCACATTAAAAACTGCAGCAGTAAGATTATCTAAAATTGCAAACGACTTAAGATTAATGAATTCGGGTCCAAGATGTGGTTTAGGTGAAATTAATCTACCAAAAATGCAACCAGGTAGCTCTATCATGCCAGGTAAAGTAAATCCAGTAATTTGTGAAGCAGTAGGTGAAGCTTGCTATGAAGTTATAGGAAATGATGTTACTATTATGCTTTGCTCTGAAAGAGGAGAATTTGAACTTAATGCATTTGAACCAGGTATTGCTTATGGATTATTTAACTCTATAGTATTACTTGAAAATGCAATGAAATCTCTAGCTGAAAAAGCTGTAAGAGGCTTAACAGCAAATCCTGAAGCATGCAAACAATCTGTACTTAACTCAATCGGTATTGTTACAGCATTTAATCCTGTTTTAGGATATGAAAAATCTGCAAGTATTGCTAAAGAGGCTTTAGAAACTGGTAAAGCAGTTGGCGATATTTGTCTTGAAAGAGGATATCTTCCAAAAGAAGAAATTGAAAGAATTTTAACACCAGAAAATATGTTAAATCCTCACATGACAGAAAAAAGAAAAGCTTAATTAACTTAGGAGTTTAATCATGGATATTATGATTATTTTACAACTTGTTGTCTTTCTTGGGGCAATATTCATAGGTATCCGCCTTGGTGGCATAGCAATAGGCTATGCCGGAGGTTTGGGTGTTGTTATTTTAGGTCTTGTTTTAGGTATGAAGCCAGGTAATATTCCTTGGGATGTTATCTTAATCATTGCTGCAGCAATTGCTGCGATTTCTGCTATGCAACAAGCAGGTGGTTTGGATTATATGGTAAAAGTTACCGAAAGAATTTTACGTAAACATCCAAGATTTATCAATTACCTTGCACCAGCTTGCGGTTGGTTGCTTACTATTTTAGCAGGTACTGGTAATGCGGTATTTTCATTAATGCCTGTTGTTATTGATGTTGCAAAATCACAAAACATCAAACCATCAGCTCCACTTTCATTAATGGTTGTTGCTTCACAAATTGGTATTACAGCTTCTCCAGTTAGTGCTGCTGTTGTTTATATGACTGGTGTATTAGAGCCACTTGGTTGGAATTATCCTGCATTAATTGGTATTTGGATTGTAACTACTTTTGCTGCTTGTATGATTACAGCTTTCATTGTAAGCTTAATCACCCCAATGGATCTTAGTAAAGACCCTGTATATCAAGAACGCTTAAAAGCTGGTCTTGTAAAAAGTGCTTCTGATGTTTTACAAAGCGAAGACAAACCAGGTGCAAAACTTTCAGTTGCTATTTTCTTATTCACAGTATTAGCGGTTGTTCTTTATGCTACAGCAATTTCTAATAATATCAAATGGATTGATCCAGTAGTTATTCCAAGAGATGCTGCAATTATGAGTTTCTTATTAACAGCTGCAACTTTAATTACATTCTTATGCAAAGTTGAACCTGCAAAAATTTTAGATACAAGTGTATTTAAATCAGGTATGACAGCTTGTGTATGTGTATTTGGTGTTGCTTGGCTTGGAAATACTTTCGTTGCGGGTCATGAAGCAGGTATTAAAGAAGTAGCAGGTGAATGGGTTAAACAAACTCCAGCTATGCTTGCAGTTGCATTCTTCTTTGCCAGTATGCTTTTATACTCTCAAGCAGCTACTGCAAAAGCTATTGTTCCAGTTATCATCGCTGCATTAGGAATTTCAGCTACAAATCCTGCAGATTCTTATATGCTAGTTGCTTGTTTTGCTGCTGTTTCAGCGCTTTTCGTTCTACCAACTTACCCTACTTTATTAGGTGCAGTTCAAATGGATGATACAGGTACAACAAGAATTGGAAAATTCATATTCAACCACGCATTCTTTATCCCTGGTGTATTAGCTATAGCTATAGCTGTTGCTCTAGGCTTCTTAGCAGTAGGAATGCTTTAATACTTCAACTTTCCACGTTTAAAGTGGAAAGTTCTCTTTTTACTTATTAACCAATTTTAAGTAGAATGTTTTTTTAATTTTAAAGAATCAAAATGACAAAATTATCCTTAGATAGAAAAAATATAAGAATTTTATTTATAGGTTATATCCTAGTTGCACTTTTTGGTACCTTTATTTTAATGCTTCCTATTATGCACACTAAGCCCATATCTTTTCTAGATGCATTTTTTACTAGTGCCTCAGCTGTAAGCATGACAGGACTTATTGTATTAAACACTTCATTAGATTTTAGCTTTTATGGGCAACTTGTTATCTTATTGCTTATTCAAATAGGTGGCTTAGGTTATATGAGTATAGCTATGGCTTTATATATTTTAGTGCGCAAAAAGATGAGTTTTGGAGAAAAAAATCTTTTAAGAGAATCCTTGATCTATCCTGAAGCTGATGGCCTTGTAGGATTTTTAAAAAAGGTTTTGTTTTTTGTATTTGCTATTGAGCTTTTAGGTGCTCTATTGTTATTTTTAAGATTTAAGCTTGATATGAATTTAAGCGAAGCTCTATGGGCTAGTGTTTTTCACTCTATTTCTGCTTTTAATAATGCAGGATTTAGTATATTTGAAAGTGGTTTAATGCCTTATAGAGATGATTTTTGGATTAATTTTGTTATCACATCTTTAATTATCATTGGAGGTTTAGGGTATTTTGTATTATTAGAATTATACTTTTTTTCTAAAAAACGTTTTGCAAGCTTAAGTTTGCATACAAAACTTGTTTTAATTTCTACTGTTATATTGATTGTTTTTGCAAGCTTGGTAGTCTTTTTATTTGAATACCATAATCCAAAAAGCATAGGAGAATTTTCACTTTTTGATAAAATTATGAGTGCATATTTTACAGCGGTAAATTACCGAACAGCAGGGTTTAATACTCTTGATCTTAGCACCTTTAAAGATGCAAGTTTATTTTTTGGATCTTTATTTATGATTGTAGGTGGTGCACCTGGTGGAACAGCTGGGGGTATTAAGGTAACTACAATTGCTGTATTGCTAATCTATGCTTATTGGAGTATCAAAGATAGTAATGCAAGAATTTTCAACTTTGAAATTCCCACAGAAACTATCAATAAAGCTTTTATTATAGCGGTAAGTTCTATTGTATATATCATCACTTGTGTATTAATTTTATCCTTAATTGAAGATGATAAAAGCTTTTTACCCTTGCTTTTTGAAACAAGTTCAGCGTTTGCTACAGTAGGAGTTTCAGTAGGAGATGGTGGGACTTTATCGCTTAGTGCACTTTTTAACTCTGAAAGTAAATTACTTATCATATTGTTAATGCTTAGTGGTAGAGTGGGTGTGCTTGCATTTTTATTTAGTATATTTTTTAAAGAAAAAGAAAAATATTTGAATTATCCAAAAGGAAAGATAATATTATGAAAAAAGAAACTTATGGTATTATAGGACTTGGAAGGTTTGGTTCAGTTTTAGCAAAAGAACTTATTGATCAAGGTAAAAGAGTTATTGTTTCTGATATTGATGAAGAAGCGGTTAAGGAATTGCAAGATCATGCAGATTTTGCTTATATTTTAGATTCTACTCATACTATAGCCTTAAAGGAAGCAGGCTATGCAAATGCAGATGTTGTCATACTTAGCATAGGTGAAAATTTAGAATCAAGCATACTCACTTTCATGGCTTTAAAAGAAATTGGAGTAAAAAACATCATTGCCAAGGCAAACTCTTCTACACACGGGCAAATTCTTTCAAAACTTGGGGTTAATAAAGTCATCTATCCTGAAAAAGAATCAGCAAAGCGTTTAGCTAAAATTCTTATAACTAATCCAAATTTTGAGATCATAGATCTTTCAGCCAATACTATCAAAGTAGCAAAACTTTTAGTGGATGAAAACTTAGCAGGAAAAACTTTGCAATCTATTGGTCAAAACTTAAAAGTCATTGCACACAAACAGCATGATACTTGGAGTATTATGCCAAATTTAGAAACTACTGCTTATTTGAATGATATACTAATGCTACTTGGCACCCAAGAAGAACTAAATCAATATGAATATTAATAAATTTAAAGCTTATTTTTAAGCTTTAAATTTACACTTAAACCACCTTTCATCTTCCATTAAACATTCCATATATTATTTTACCTATTACCTAATTTATAAAAACACATAAACTATAATTAAATATATTTTTTTAATAAGTTATTTTAAGATTATAACAACTATTATCAAATTTATATAAAAACACTATATTATAATTATTTAAAGAATATAATAAGATATTTATACTCTTTATTTATTACTATATATAAGCTTAGTATTTATACTTTATATACCAAATATAATAAGTGCAATTTATAATCTTTATATAAATACTATTTTTTCATATCTACAAATACATTAAACAATATAATAAAGTATAAATATAAAAGCTATAAAAGTCTATTAGTACATTGTCTTAAAAAAGTAAATAAAAGTAATTTTTTGTTTTATGTAAATAATAATAAATCTATATGTATTTTTTTAATAAAAAATAAAAGTAATTTTGATTATAGTTTATAAATAATTATTATATTTGATAGTTTTTTGGCTATTTTTTAATCTTTTTATAACTTTTTTATCACTTTTGTATTTTTTGTGTTATCATATTCTCATCACAGATAAAAATTAAATGTAGGTTATGGGGGGGGGGATATGAAAAAAACATTTTTACTTGTTTTACTTATTCACACTTTTCTTTTTTCTCAAATAATGATTTTAAAAAATCAAGATAAAATCATTATAGATAATAATCAGGTTCTTGCGGTTAATCATGTAAACCATGATCAAAAGCAAATACTTAAAGAGTATAATAATAGTATTGACCCAAGAGTCAAAAAGCTATTAGAAGAAAAACCAAAGAAAGATTCTAATCTTAGTAAAGAAGATGAAGAATTATCCAATAAGGTTATTAATACTATTCAAATCATAGGTAATGTATATAATGCCAAAGACAATAAAGAAAGAGATGAACTTATAAGAGATTTAGCAGGTAATTATTTAAGCTTACAAGCTAATACTTTAATCCAAGAATATTTACATGCTCTTAATCACTCCATTAGTAGCGAGTTTAATTTAAACTATAATGACAGAGGTGGTTTAAGTGGTAATGCTAAAGTTCTTTTACCTATTATGAGTGAAGATAACCCAAAAATATCTTATTTTTTACAAAGCGGTATAGGTGGATATGATAATAATAGAATCATAGGTCACTTTGGTGGTGGTATAAGATATTATCCTAATGCATTAGCATTAAATAATTCAGGAAATATCATGCTAGGATTAAACTTAGTTTATGATCATGATTTTAGTAGAGAGCATAAAAGAATGTCTTTGGGCTTTGAAAGTATGTTAGATACATTAGCTTTCCATGCTAATATTTATCAAAAATTAAGTGATTGGATTAATAGTTATGATTTTGATAAAGATTATATATTAGAACGCCCTGCTAATGGTTGGGATATAGGTGTTAAATATGCTTTTCCTTCTATGAGCAATGTAGCTATTTTTGCTAATATGAGTAAATGGTATGGAGAAAAAGTAGCTCCATTTGGCAATGTAAGCAATTATGAAGATTTAGAAAAAAATCCTTTGGTGTATGAAGGAGGTATTACTTATTCACCTTGTCCAGCATTAACTTTTTCACTAAGCCATAAAAGAAGTAATGAAAGTGATAAACAGGGTACAAATATAGCTATGAATTTTAACATACCTTTAGATAAAGATGCCCTCAAACATGCTTTTGATACAAACTTAGCAGGTATAAACAACACCATTGAAGGCTCTAGAACTCATTTTATAGATAGAGATTATTCTATGGTGCTTGAATATAAAGCCATTAATAATGCTTATCATATTTCTTATTGTGGAAATTTGGGAGATAATACTCATTGTATTATGCTAAAAAATGGTTTTAACCAAGCAGTTAAAAATGTTGCTATGAGTGTAACTCCTGAACAAAAAAGTGTAATCTTAAAGAATGGAAATCATTATATTACTAATGATAGTGGAAAGGTTTTTGTAAAAATAATCCATGCTTATGGAGTCCATCAAACCAATTTAATTGCTAAAGCAGGGAATGCTCAAGAAAGTTTCCCTATTACTATTATAGCTCCAAAAGAAGACTTTAGGATATTTGCCAAACCTTCTAATATACAAAGATATGAAAAATCTCTAATCACATTTGCAGGAAGTGATTTGGCAAGTGATTTAGATATAAATTGGAAATTAATTGGCAAAGGAAGCTTAGAAAAAACTCCAAATTCAGATAAAACAGATAAAGATGGAAATTCAAACATTATCTATAAGCCTGATGCAAATATGAAAGATAAAGAAAAAGCAACAATCATTGCTAATGTATTAGGAGTTACTTTAAAAGCATTTGTTCAAATAGCAATTTATGGAGATAATGATATTATCTTAGATAAAACTACTATAGGTAATAAAGAAAAAGCTCATGCAAGTTATAAAAACTTACAAGCTAAAACTACTAAGGTTAAATGGAGCATACAAGGAGATAATGCTTTATTTATTGATAAAGATAAAACTACTAAAGAGCTTAATTTAATAGCTGATGAAAAGGGTGAGAGCAATGTAGAAATCATAGGACTTAGTGGAAATGAAAAAGTAAAAATCATTGCTAAGAATATGAGTGATGCATTAGTAAAAGAAAAAAGTAAAGTTTTAGAAATTAAAAACTATTCGGCTACTATGGAACTTCCTATCGGAAAAGACCCTGTGACTCATCAAGACTTTGAAAAAGGAATGATTGATTATAAAAGCGACTTTGAAGTAAAACTTAAAGGTTTAATGCCAAAAACAAAAGTTTTATGGAAGACTAAAGATATACAAAGCAATAAAACTTTAAGAATTAGCAATGACAAAGAAAGTACAGCTGATGATAAAGGTGAGAGTAAGGTAGTATTTGAAGGAGTAAAAGATTTTAATATTAAAAGATTACAAATCATTGCTACTTATAATCAAAGCGCAGCTAGCACTCAAGAAGTAAGTGGAGAGATTAAACTCCACCAATATACTCCAAGCATTAATTTTAGTAAAGATAAAATCCATGCTTATGAAAGTGAAAACATCAAAGCTTTAAAAGATCCAAAACTTGATCATGTTGATGTAACTTTAAAAGGTGGTAAACCTAATGAAAAAATAGAATGGAGTTTAAGTGGGGACGCTACTTTAAGTAATCAAGAAGCAACATTTAATGCTAGTGGTGAAGCTAGAGCAACTATTACTTCTAAAGCTCCATTTAAAGCTAATCCTACAATTAATGTTAACACCCTAGGTCAAAACCTAAGTAAAACTATTACTTATGATGTAAAAACATATACACCTAGTGTAACTTATCCAAGCTTTAAAGCTCAAGAAAAAACAATAGATTATATAGATGATTTTAATATTAAAGTAAGTGGTTTATTGCCAAATTCCACTATTGATAATATCAGTGGAAGTAAAGGAGTAAAAGCTAAAAAAGAAAGCTTTAATGTTAATGATAAGGGTGAAGCTACTTTAGAGTTTGAAGGTATTAGTGATTATAGTGTTAAAGAACTTACTATTAAGTTTAGTTATATCAAACAAGGTAGCGTTAAAGAGGAACTTAATTTAGATAAAATTAAACTTTATCAATACAATTTACAAATACAATCAAACCGAACATGGTTTTACAATAAACTCGATGAACAATCTGAAATAAAAATTACTGGTGGACGTTTAAATTCTGAAATCACATGGAACATCCAAGGAGATGGGATAATAATCAATAAAGATAGCAAATTCAATTCTCAGGGTGAAGCTAAAGCAACTATTACTTCTAAGGCTCCGTTTGAAAATGAAATAATAATAAGTGCTTCGACATTAGGAAAAAAAATAGATCAAAAAATTTCCTATAAATGGGAAAAATTTTTCTTGCCAAAAATTATGTTTCCTTATGGTTTATTATATCCATATGAAGTTTATTATGTGAAACATTTTCCGGTAACAATAACTCATTTAAAGCCAGGATTTATTAAAGTTATACTGCCAGATGGAGTTAAAAGTGAAAAAGATCTTAGCAGATTATACACCAATGGAGAAACAACCATAAATCTATATGTTGATGACCCACATCTTAGATATTTTAGAATAGAACTTGAATGTGAATATAGAGAAAGTACAAGCGAATTAAAAAAATTTAAATCTGATGACGTTAAAGTACTGTTCCCAGAAGTTGATTTAGATAGAAAAGAGTGGAGAGTAGGATACAATCCTATGTCTCTTTTTTCACAATTTTCTTTAAAATTTAAAGATAAAGACATAAAAAATTCTCCAGATTGCAGGATAACTTCGTATGAATTAAAAAAATATATGTCTAGGGTATCAAGCGGAGGTATAGGATTTAATTTCATTACCTTTGTTAATAGTGACTCTGCAGGACACTATGATGAAGGTAAAATCAACTTCTCTTGTTTTGGCGGAGAACGAAATTTTGAATTTACTGTACAAGGAATATAAAATTGCCATTTTACAATTTTATGCAATTTCTATCTCTATTAGCTCAACTTTCAGAGGTAGAAGTTAAAACTCTTATGGAATATAAAGATTTATTATTAAAAGCATTGTCATCTTTAAATGAATCAAAAACATTTGATGTAAAAGAATGTACACGACTTATTAATACTCTTGAAGAAACTTTTTTAGATAAACTTCAAATAGAAGAAAGCAAAAAGAAAGCAATTTGCAAAAATATCATCAAAATACTAAAAAATCATTGGAAAATGTTTTTTGAAAGCTAGATGGTGTCAAGGGGGAGACTTGAACTCCCGACCTCCGGCTTATGAGACCAGCGCTCTAGCCAGCTGAGCTACCCTGACATAAAAAGAAGTTAAAATTATACTTTATTTTGCTTAACATTTTATAAAACATTTATTTTATAAATTTTTCAACTTTTTTGTGATAAAAATATGAAATTATATTAGAAAGGATTTTTATGCAAATAAGCTCAAGTTATAGCAATGCTTTTTATACACAAAATCCTTATCAAAACAAAGACAAAGAAGAAATCAAAGAAAACATTTCTGAAAAAGAAAATCCACAGCAAACAAAAGAAGATAAAAACGATCAAGAAAAAGAAGAAAAAACTCAAAAAGTCAACGGCAAAGACTTAAACGCTGAAGAGGTAAAACAAGTACGAGAACTTGAAAAAATCGACAGAGAAGTAAGAGCTCACGAAGCAGCCCACCAAGCAGCTGGTGGAGCTTTGGCCGGTGCTGCAAGCTTTGGCTATACAAGAGGTCCTGATAATAAAATGTATGCAGTCGAAGGAGAAGTGCCTATAAGAATGCAAAAAGGCAATACTCCTGAAGAAACTATAGCAAATGCCATGCAAGTAATTACTGCAGCTATGGCACCAGCTGATCCTAGTCCACAAGATTACAAAGTAGCGGCTAATGCTATGCAAATGCAAAATGACGCACGCGTCGAACAAGCTAAAATAAAGGCAGAAGAGCTAAAAGCACAAAATGAAAAAAGCGAAAATGAGAATGAGGAAAAAACAAATTCAAATTCCAAAGCTATAAAATCATACACACAAAATGCATCACAAGATTACATAGGAAGTCAGTATAACAAAAGCGCATAGTGGCAGAGAGGAAGGGATTCGAACCCTCGGTGAGTTGCCCCACACACGCGTTCCAGGCGTGCTCCTTCGACCGCTCGGACACCTCTCTAAAATTAAGAATTATAACTTATTTTTTTAAATTTATAATAAAAATTTTATAGACTTTCTGGATATTTAATCTTGAGTATAAAATTTATAGTCAAGATATGATTAAACTTTATAATGTTAAAATAAAAATAAAATATTTATTTTATTATTTAAAAACAAAAAGAGAATAGTTATGATAAAAAAGCTACTTATATTTTTTTTAAGTCTTGTTTGTACTTATCAAGCACAGGCTGTTTTAAACAAAGAAAGCCTTGGAGAAGGCTTTGGAAATACAAGAAGCGAAGCGATTAAAAACGCTATTAATGACGCTTTGGGGAAAACAGAAGGTTTAAAACAAGTCAAATTAAAAAAATTTGAATTTAATTTTAATGGAAATTTTAATATAGGCTATGATGAAGAACTTGACTTTGTTAGTAATGGTGTTTTTAATAGTTATGATATAAAGTCTCTAACTCAAACAAATCAAAGTGAATTTCATGCAAAAGTTTTAATCTATAAAAAACTTTATAGCGACAAAAGTCTTAAAAACAAAAGCTCTCTAATCATCATTAATAGAATCAAAACTGGACTTTCAGCCAAATTTGAACAAGAACTTTTAAGTGTTTTACTTCAGAATAAAAAATTTAAAATCTTAGACAAAACAAATCTTGATCTTTATAATCAGGAAAAATTTTTGCTTTCCAAAAATTCAAGCGATGAAGAACTTGTAAAGCTTTATAAGACTTTAGAAGCTGATTTTTTACTCATTTTAAATCCAAAAATAAAACAAATACAAAATGAAAACAACACTCAATCTTATGATATTATCATTGATTATCGCTTAATAGAATTTGCTACAAATGAAAGCAAATCTTCTAATACTTTAGAGTTTAAAATGAGCTCTACAAGTAGTTCAAGCAGACAAAAAGCTCTTAGAGGTATTGCTACAAAAATTACTGAAGATATTTTTAAACATTCTAAAGACAATCAAGAAGAAACAAAACAAGACTTGGATACAAATCATCAAATCAATGATGAAGATGAAATTAATTTAGGTTTTTAGCCTCTAAAAACACACACCTTTTGCAAAGTTCGGCTTTTAAAATTCCTTGTTTAAAACCTTCTTTTAGTTCTATATATAAAGAGGAATTTAAAAGCTCATTAAAATCTTCTTCAAAGCAATTTCCAAGTTTTATATCCCCTTTAGTATCCAAACAACAAGGCACTAAAGTCCCATCACTTAAAATAGCAATTTGCCCATTTAAAGCATGACAATATCCATTCTCTCTAATAACCCCATCTTTCAAAGAAGGCCATTTAAAAAGCCTAGCTTGGTGTAATATAACATGCCTTTCTAGGCGATTTTTAGCTTTTTGCTTTTGAATTTTTACTTTAAAATTTTGCTCTAAAAAATCATAAATTTTCTCATTTTCTAAAGGTGGGTTGAAATTTTTATCTAAATTCCAAAGTCTTAAATTGATAAAAGAATTGTTTTTATTTTCCAAGTGCAAAAAAATAAGTTTTAAAACAGGCTCAAAGTATTCTTTTAAACTCATTCTACTTTGAGATAAAAAAGCACCCAAAGAAATATTGATTTGTCGTATGTTTTTAGAATCTAAAACAAGTTTTATTTTCTCATCATCAAAATAAAACCCACTTGTAGTAAGTTCTATTTGCATATTAAATTTAAAAGCTATTTTTAAATACTCTTTTAAATTTAAAACCCTTAAAGGATCTCCAAGCACATGAAAAGTAAAAAGCTTGGCATGACTATGCACACTTTTGCAAATTTTTTCAAAATTTTCAAGGCTCATTTGTTTTCTTTGCGCTTTTTGGCTAGGACAAAAATCACATTTTAATCCACAAATATCACTTAATTCTATATAAATTTTCTCAAAATGCATAATCACTCTTTTTAAAAAGTTCAAACGCCTTTAGGGCAAGTTTTGAAAGTGCAAGATGTTCTAATTCTTTATAAGAAAATGCTTTTGCCTTGAAATCTTCAAAATCATCATCTTTTAAAAAATACACCTTGGCATTAATTTTATATTTGGTGTAAGAGTGTTTAAATTCACCTATGAATTTTGCATTTTTTTCTTTATTATATTCTAAAAAATTATACATATTAAAATATAGCTTTTCTTTGCTTTTGATAAGCAAAAACTGCTCATTTTTTTGCACTATGAATATATTTAAAATAATATTTTCATATTGAGTTTTTTTAGATACATGAAATTTTTCATATTCATTTTTTCCACTACAAAAACTCTCTATAGGACAAAGCTTGCATTTTGCATTTTTAGGTAAACAAATCAAAGCCCCTATATCCAACAAAGCTTGATTATGATCAAATGCATTATCATAGTTTAAAAACTCTTTTGCTTTTTGCGTTAAAAGTTTAGAGTTTGGATTTTGCAAACTATAAAATCTACTCAAAACTCTTTTAATATTTGCATCCACAAAAGCTTTAGCTTGTAAAAAACCAAAACAAGCTATAGCACCAGCTGTATATTCTCCAATACCAGGAAGTTTTTGAAGCTCTTTAATATCAAATGGTAATTTTGCATTAAATTCTTGCACACAAATTTTTGCACATTTATGTATATTCCTAGCTCTAGTATAATACCCAAGTCCTTGCCAAGCTTTTAAAACCTCATCTTCACTTGCCATAGAAAGCGCTTCTAAAGAAGGAAATTTAGCTAAAAACTGAAAATAATAATTTTGCAAAACACTCTTTACTTGAGTTTGTTGCAACATAATCTCACTAATATAAACAGCATAAGCATTGTCAATATTTTTTAGCTTTTTTAAATCATCCTCGCTACCATATTTTCTATATTCTTTATGCAAAATACGCCAAGGAAGGTTTTTTCTACCATTCTCGTTATACCATTTTAAAATACTTTCATGAATTTTTCGCATTAAAACTTTCTTTGTTTTTAAAAATTATACAATCTATTCTTAAAAGCTTTATGTTAAAATTAAAAAAATATTTTTAAAAAGGAGTAAAAATGAAAAGTTTTTTAAAAGGTTTAGGATTAGGATTACTTTGTTTAGTATTGTTTGTACTAGGAGTAGTTTTTAATACTGAATTTTTAGGTTTAAAAAATCATAATAAACAAAATGTAGAATTTTCAAGAAATATAGAAGTATCAAATGAAATCATGCCAAATGTTTTCAATGCTGTTTTAAATTTTAGTGCGAGCGAAGAACTTAGTAAAAAAACTATCATCTCTAGTGATGAAAAAAATCATATTGCTAAAACTTTCAAAGAAATTTCAGATCGTATTGCCAAAGAAGACTATTGTAAAGGTGGAAGTTATACTTTAGAGCCAAGTTATAATTATTATCAAGGAGTAAAAACACTTAATGGGTATAGATTGTATTCTAATTTCACTTGTCAAATCCCACAAAATAAAAATAAAGACTATGAAAATCTTATAAAAGATATAGAAGGCATTAGCGCTACTAATGCTTTAATTTCTTTTAACACCAAAGCCTTACAAGCTGGTTTTGATGAAGCTATTTTAGAAGAAAACAAAGAAGATTTATATGATCTTACATTTAAAAAAGCTTTTGAAAAGGCTCAATATTATTCTAAAACTCTAGCAAAAACTTGCATGATAAAAAATATTCATTTTGATAGTTGCAATATTAAATACAACTCCCCAAGTTTAGCAGCTAGTGCAGATAGTGTTGTATTGCCTATTATTAAAAGTGAAAAACAAAACTTAAAAGCTAATGTACTTTTTATTTGTCAATAAATTTCATTTTGGCTTTATTTTGAACTTTTATAATTTCTCATCATTAATTTAAAGGAGAAACAATGAAAAAAATTGTAAGTTTATTTATCGTAGGTTCTTTGGCTGCTTCATTTGCTCTAGGAGCCGATTTTTCTAAAAAAAGTAATGATGAGATTTTAAATCTTGCAAAAAGCGTAAAAGCACAAGATCAAGCTGATTTGATTATTGAGATGAAAAAAAGAATGAACGAGATGAAATACAAAGATGCAAAAGATTTTCATCAACAATTTAGAGCTAATTTACACGAAAACATCTCTAAACTTTCTGCTCAAGAAAGAAACCAAAGAAGAGCTATCGTTCAAGAAGATATGCAAAAACTAACCGATGAAATGAGTGGCAAAGAAATAAGAGAGTTAAATTTGCACCATTACAATAACGCCCATTCCCATAAAAATCATCATGGTTTAAGATCACACCATGCAAATTGCCCGATGAGATAAAATGGCAGCAAAAATTCTGCTCTTAGAAGATGATTTAAGTTTAAATGAAATTATAAATGAAGCCTTAAGCGATGAAGGTTTTAAAGTCTCTTGTGTATATGATGCACAAGAGACACTAGAAAAAGCTTATGAAGAAAATTTTGATCTTTGGATTTTTGATGTTAAAGTCCCAAAAGGCAATGGTTTTGAAGTTTTAAAAGAATTAAGAGAAAGTGGTAAAAATACTCCTGCTATATTTTTAACTTCTTTATCTATGCTTGATGATGTAAAACAAGGATTTTTAGCAGGTTGTGATGATTATATTAAAAAACCTTTTGACATAGATGAATTAATTATCCGTGTCAAAAATATCATTAAAAGAAATTTTAGCCACCAAAAAGAAGATCTGATTTTGCTTAACTTCTCAAAAAATATTTCTTTTGATCCGCTTAATAAAACTCTTTATCATGATAAAACAATCATCAATCTTACCAACAAAGAAAAAGAGCTCTTAAGCTTACTTTTAAAAAAACGTCCACATTTTGTAAGCATAGAAACCATTTTTGATGAAATTTGGAGTTTGGATGAAGAACCAGCAATTATGAGCCTTAGAGTTTATGTAAAAAATTTAAGAAAAATTCTTGGCAAAGACATTATTATCAATCAAAGAAACATAGGCTATGCCATAAGGCTAGAAAATGAAAAGTGAAAATTTTAATAATACTATTTTTAAAATTCTAGCCCTTTATATCATCACAAGTGGCGTATTTCTAACGATTTTTTTTATCACTTTTTATCAAAAAGAAGCAAACTACATACGATTAAATCAAATAACACATTCATACACTCACTATAATTATATTTTGCAAAATATCATCGAAGCAAGACACGATAGAAAATATTTAAATCAAGAAGATTTTTCCTATATATCCAAAAGACTCAACACTCAATTTGCCATTATCGCAAATAACCAAGTTATTTTTAGCAATTTAACTTTTGATGCTTTAAAAATATTAACACAACTTAAAAAAAATGATTTTATTTACAATGAAAACAAAAGATTATTTATAGATTTTTCAAGGATTAGAAATCTCAACACCTATATAAACACAAGTAATCTAAAAAAACCAAAACACCATTCTCATTTCATAAGACATAAAAATATTCATATCATTATAGAAACTGATGATCTTGGCTTTAAAAAAGAACAATACCGCAAAGATAATTATAATAATCTAGATATCAATGATTTTTCCCATGAACTTTGGAAATTAAAACTAAAAACCATTTTTTATACTCTTATATGCATTTTATTACTTGCTGTGGTTGCTTATATACTCATCTTACTTGTCTTTAAAAATATCAAAGAGCAATTTAAAGCACTTAATGATTTCATCAAAGACACTACGCACGAAATTAATACGCCTTTAAGTGTGATTTTAGCTAGTATTAAAAAATTTGATGATACAAATTTAAATCCAAATAATATAAAAAAACTAAATCATATCAAACTAGCAAGTAAAAATTTAAACCACATCTATCAAAATCTCATAGCTTTGAATTTTTTCTTGCAAAAAGAAAATTTCAAAGAAGATATCAATTTAAAAGAGCTTTTAGAGCAAAGATTAGAATACTTTGAAACTTTAATCACGCAAAAAAATCTCATCATTGAAAAAAATCTTTTAGAGCAAAACTTTTATGCTAATAAAGAAGAAATACAAATTTTAATCGATAACCTTTTAAGCAATGCCATAAAATACACTAATGCTCATAAAAAAATCTATATTTACTTAAAAGAAAAAACACTTAGCATTAAAGATGAGGGTCAAGGTATGAGTACTAAAGAAATAGCTCAAATTTTTACACGCTACAAACGCTTTAATCAAGATCAAGGTGGTTTTGGCATAGGTTTAAACTTAGTCAAGCAAATAGCTGATAAAAACAATATCAACATTAAAGTTTTAAGTAAAGAAAATAAGGGAAGTGAGTTTATACTTTCTTGGTAAGGATAAAAATGGATATTTGTTTAGAAAAAATAAAAATAGAACAAACTTGGAAAGAATTTTTAAAAGATGAGTTTTTAAAACCTTATTTTTTAGAGATAAAAACTCACTATATCAATGCCTTAAGCGAAGGAAAAACTATATATCCGCCAGCAAATTTAATCTTTAATGCATTTAACCTAGCTCCTTTACAGGATTTAAAAATCATACTTTTAGGACAAGATCCTTATCACAACCCAAATCAAGCTATGGGTTTAAGCTTTAGCGTACCAATGGGAGTTAGAATTCCTCCATCTTTGCTTAATATCTACAAAGAATTACAAGATGATTTAAACATTCCTATAGCAAGGCATGGAGATCTTAGCAAATGGGCTAAACAAGGAATTTTACTTTTAAACTCTATCTTAAGTGTAGAAGCAAACAAACCTGCTTCGCACGCGCATTTTGGCTGGCAAAAATTTACCGATGCAGTTATATCAAAACTTAGTGATGAAAAAGAGGGATTAGTGTTTTTGCTTTGGGGAAATTATGCTAAAAATAAAAAAATTTTAATCAACCCTCAAAAACACTTTATCCTAGAAGCAGCACATCCATCACCTTTAGCAAGGAATGCTTTTTTAGGTTGCAAACATTTTTCAAAAAGCAATGAAATTTTATTAAAACTTGGCAAAAGTCCTATTGATTGGGATTTAAACTCATAATTTACTTTAAACCTATATACTTTAGGAAAATTTTTATAAAAGGATAAATATGAATTGCCCGGTTTGTGCAAATACAGCTTTATTAATGAGTGAAAGAAATGGAGTTGAGATTGATTATTGTCCACAATGCCGTGGTGTTTGGCTTGATCGTGGTGAACTTGATAAAATCATAGAAAGAAGTACATCTCAAAGCGCACCACAACAATCTCATCAACAAAACTATAACCAACAAGCAAACTATCATCATAACAATGGTTATAAATACAAGAAAAAAGAAAGTTGGCTTGGAGAATTATTTGACTTTTAAGCCTTTTGGCTTAAAAGTTTTTATAATTTTACTTTAATCAAGGCATTCTCTGCCATTTTTGGTACCCATAAATACTCACCATCAAAAAACATATCTGCAGGGCCTTTTATAGGGTTTAGATCTAGCTTTATCTCTTTGTTGTCTTTTAGAATATAAATATATCCTTGAAGATTTTTACCCCAGCTTGATACTAAAAGATTTTTATCTTTATCAAACACTATACCGTCAAATTGTTCTATTTTGTTACTTAATTCTTTAATTTTTTTTGTATTTAAATCAATACTAATGATTTTTCCACCTGTTTTATCGCTTGGATCATAACCTGCAACAAATAAAGTGTTTTTTTCTACCAACAATCCATTTGGACCACCATATTTTGAATCTAAATGGATAAAGTTTTCATATTTTTTGTCTTTTAAAAATACTTTATGGATATATCCTGTGCCTGTATCACTCACTAGCAATGTATTATTATCCAAAACTGCTATATCATTTAAAAATACTGCACTTTTTATAGGAAGTTTTAAAATCTCTTTTTTGCTTTTTGCATCAAAGCCATATAAAATATCAATATCAACAACATACAAAACATCAGCTATTTTAGACATACCTTTTGGAGCATTAAGATTTTTGATAAATTCTAGTTCTATAACTTTTCCATTTTTATCTAATTTTGAGATAAAGCCATCATTATCTTTATTTAATGGAGCCAATTCCTTTCCTACATTAGATACATAAACAGCACTTTCATCTACATACACACTTTCAGGATGCGCAAAACCTTTAAATTCTTGCACCTCTAAAGCATTTGCGCTACAAAATGCAAACAAAGCTAAAGTTAAGATACTTTTTTTCATATTGTTACCTTTCTTAAATTTTATTCAAAAATTCTAGTAAAAATTTAAAATAAAATCTATCATTTTTAAGATAAAAAATATAAGTTTTTTGATTTTTGTTCTTGTTTTGGAGTAATACCATATCTTTTTTTATATCTTGCTATAAACCAGGCAGGAGAATTAAATCCAAGCTCATGACAAATTTGAGTAATATTTTTAGTGGAAAATTCTAATAGAAATTTAGCCTTCTCAAAACGTTTATTGTCAAGCCATTCTTTAGGACTTATCCCGAAACTTTGCTTGAAATTACGACTAAAGCTTGCTATATCCATTTTACTAAATTTAGCCATAGAAGCTACATTTTCAAAATCATTTTGACAATATGCAAACATCTGATAAAGTTCTAATTTAAAACCGTTTAAAATAGCTTTTAAAAAAGCGAAAAATTCTGCATTGTCTTCACTATACAATAAAGACAAAAATAATTCTTCAAATTTTAATCTTAGTAAAAATTCACCGTTTTTAGAAGCGCCTATGCAAGGTAAAAAAGATTGAAAAATACTTTTAGTTATTAAATCTGATTTTAAACTAAATAAGCTCTTGGAATATTCTAAAGAGTTTAATGTAGAAATTAAATCTTGATATTTAAAAACAAGTTCTATTAAAATACTTTCTTTAAAGCATAAAATAACAGATTTATATATATTTGCTTCATTTAAATAATCTCTAATAGAAAAAGAATTTTTTGTGAAAAAAATAATTTCATCTTTGTTTGCTTTAAAATGATTATCAATAGTATAAATACTTTTAGAACCTTCTAATATAAAAACCAAAGCATAGTCTTTAAACACCACTTCTTGGTTTATATTACTTGGTGATTGTTTTTGATAATGACACAAAGAAAATAAAGAATTATGTAAAACTTTTTGACTCACTTTTTCAAAATCTTTTGGAAAAACTAACATTAAAACCTTTTTTATAAGTTTTTTGATTATTGTATTTTATAAAAAATAACAAAAAATAATTTTTCATTAATAATATATGCTACAATAAAATAATTTTTAACAAAAGGAGAGAAAATGAGAAAAATAATTCTAGGATCTTTACTAGCATCAAGTTTTTTAATTGGGGCAAATTTGGAAAATTTTGATCCAAAAGCACAAAAAGATCATTTAGTTATCAAAATGGAAATTCTTGATAAAAATGCCAACAAAAATGCAGGTGAAGTAGTAGCAGTACAAACTCCTTATGGGGTAGCGTTTTACCCAAATCTTCAAGGCTTAGAAAGTGGAATTCATGGTTTTCATGTTCATGCAAACGCTGATTGTGGAGCAACTGATAAAGGTTTAGGTATGAAAGCTGGTGGTCACTGGGATCCTGAAAAAACTGACGCACACTCAAGTCCATGGGATGATAAAGGCCACAGAGGTGATTTACCACCACTTTATGTAGAAAAAGACGGTAAAGCAACTAATCCTGTATTAGCACCAAAAATCAAAACACTTAATGAGCTTAAAAATCACTCTTTAATGATACATTTTGGAGGAGATAATCATAGCGATCATCCTGCAGTACTTGGCGGTGGTGGCGCTAGAATGGCTTGTGGGGTAATTAAATAAAACACATACTAAAGGCTTTTTAGCCTTTAGTATTATTTAAAAAGCTTAGTAAAATCAAAATCATTCATAAAATCATGGCTTGATCCACCAAAACTTTGACTAGGACTATAAGTAGCAATAGCCACTGCAAGCTCGCTAAGCATAGAAGCTATTTCTTCTCTTTTATCTATTATATAAGCTTTCATACCCTCATAATCACTAGTTTCTAAAATTTTTAAAGGGTTATAAATTTCAAAAGCAAAAGCCTTTGAGCCTACATTTACATTATAATTATTATCAAATAAAGCATTGCCTAAAAATGAGCAATTATCCACTATCTTTAAACTTTCACTTGCAATTAATACTTTATCTTGTACATCTTCATAATTTTTATCTTCTAAAAGTTTTGAAATTTTTTTCAACGAAGAATCTAAAATTTGCAAAGCACCGACAAAATCATTTGCATCAGTAATATCTTCACTAAACTTTTGTGTTTGGTGTTTTAAATTCGCACCATCTATACTTGAACCTACTTGTCCTAAATGCTTTTGTAAGATTTCTAATTCATCTCTCATAATACACCTTCCTTGTTATTGCTATAATCAAGGAAAGCATTTTTTATTCCAAATTTTGATCTATCCAAACTCTAAAATCTTTAGCAAAAAGCAAAAAAACCTCATCATAATTTTGGATTAAATTTTGGGGATTATTATCATTTAATTCTTTTTCATAGTAAAAATACTTACTTGCTATAAGTTTTTTAGTGTTTATTTGCACCAAATTTAAATTAATGCCTAATTTTATTTTAGAATGCACCTCATCACTAAAATCTTGCTCTAATATATCTACTTTACTTTCTAAAACATAATCAGCACTAGCTAGACTATCTTGGTTTAAAACCGCTTTAAATACTCCTAAATCTTGCAAATGAAATTCCAAAAAAGTTTTAATCATCAAAGCAGGATTTTCTTTCCAAAAATGATAAGCATAAGCATTAACAACATGATTTTTTTTATAAAAAATTTCATTAGTATAAGATAAGCCCTTAGGTAAAGAAACTATAATAGTTGCGTTTTTTTTATTTTGACTTTGCTCTAGCTTTTCTAAATTAATACTAAAATATTTATTTGCAGGCAAAGTTTGACTTGGACTAATCAAAGAACAAGCACTAAAAAAAATAGCTACTAAACTAATATATAAAAATTTCATTTTATTCTCCTGGAGCATATTGAATGGCTTTATCTTTATAAATCACATCTGAAGGATTTTGCTTTAAATTTTTTAATAATTGTGTAAAATCTAAAAACAAAACTCTTAAAATATCTAAATTTTCATTTAAAAGCATTCTACTTTTATTAAGCTCATTAAGTTGGCCATTAGCATTATTTAAAAAATTTGAAAAATCATCTGAACTTTTACCAAGTTTAGAGCTTGTTTTATTTAAATTTTCCAAAAACACTGGTGTTTTAGTATTTAAATACGCAGAAAACTCAGATGTATTTTGTAAAATACGCTCTATGTTTTTTAAATTTTTATCACTTAAAAGACTTTCTAATTTTACTTTTGAACTGGTAATTAATTCTAATAAATTTGAAGTTTGTTTATCAATGCTTGCAAAAAAACTTTCTTTTGATTTTATAATAGGATATACATCACCATCTGCTTTTAAAACACTAGCTTCCTCACTTCCACCTGCAAGCTGAATGAATTTAAACCCTGTTATACCTTGAATTTGTAAGCTTGCATAAGTATCTGTTTTAACCGCTAAATTAGAATCAAGCTTAACTAAAATTTTCACTCTTAGTTGATTACTTGAACTATCTATGCTGATATTTTCAACACTTCCAACATCCACTCCTAAAAATTTAACCGGAGCTTTGACGCTAAGCCCTGCAACTGATTCTTCCATATAAATCTCATAATATTTAAAAGATTTTTCATCTTTTAAATTCCCATACCACACTATAAAAAACAAGCTAATAAAAAATAATATACTAACAAAAATTCCAATCAAAATATAATTTGCTTTATTTTCCATTATTGCATAAACCTCTCATAAAGTCTTGGATTTTGCTCTTGTAAAGTCTCAACATTTCCCAAAAAACCAACTTTTTTATTCTCTATAATCAAAAAGCGATTTAATACATTTTTCATACTTTCTTTATCGTGAGTAATTAAAACCACACATAATTTAAAGCTTTGTTTTAAACTCAAAAGCAACTCATCAAATTCTCTTGAACTATAAGGATCAAGCCCTGAAGTTGGCTCATCTAAAAAAAGCAATTTAGAATCAAGTGCCAAAGCTCTAGCTATAGCCACTCTTTTTTTCATACCCCCACTTAATTCACTTGGATAAAGCTTAGCTACACTCTCATCAAGCCCTACCATTTTAAGCTTCATCATGGCTATTTCTATGATATCG
Organism: Campylobacter sp. LMG 7929; assembly: GCF_024723595.1. Taxonomy (NCBI): domain Bacteria; kingdom Pseudomonadati; phylum Campylobacterota; class Epsilonproteobacteria; order Campylobacterales; family Campylobacteraceae; genus Campylobacter; species Campylobacter sp. LMG 7929. The sequence goes on from NZ_JANQCY010000002.1 coordinate 22,994, forward strand.
TTTTTGCTAAGTTTTGTATATTCAACTAAAGGTATACTAATGTTTTCAAGTATATTAAAAAAGCTAAATAATGCTCCATATTGAAAAACAACACCCCATTGTTTTTGCAAAAATAAAGCATCTTCATCGCTTATATTTTTTAATCTCTTGCCTAAAATTTCATACTCGCCCTTATCAAAATGCTCAAGCATTAACATTTGTCTTAAAAGTACAGATTTGCCACTACCACTACCACCTAAAATGCCAAAAATTTCATTATCTTGTACTTCAAAACTAATATCTTCATGCACACATTTGCTTCCAAAATAAGTGCTGATATTTTTTGCCTTTATAATCAAAATCCAGCCTTTGTTAAAAATACAGAAAAAATCGCATCAAAAGCTATCACCCAAAAAATAGCGTTCACAACACTTTTTGTCGTATAAACACCTATGCTTTCGGTGGTTTTTTGCACAAAAAATCCTCTAAAACAAGCAATAGAAGCAATCAAAAATCCAAAAATGGGCGCTTTTATAAGTCCTATGATGATATGTTTTAACTCCACTGCTTCTTTAAAGCGACTCATAAACTCACTCGCACTAATTTCTAAACTAAACCAAGCAACTACAATTCCACCTATAATACTTAAAATATCCGCCACTATTACCACTAAAGGCATGGCAAGTGCTAAGGCTAAAACTCTAGGTAAAATGATAAACTCACTTTCTTTAAAACCCATAGTTTTCATCGCATCAATTTCATCAGTAAGTTTCATCACTCCAATTTGAGCTGTATAAGAACTTGCACTCCTACCAGCTATAACAATAGCGCTAATTAATGGCGCAAGTTCTCTAGTAGCAGAAATTCCCATTAAATCAACAATATAAATATTAGCTCCAAATTGTGCAAGTTGATACGCAGCTTGATAAGCAAGCACCACACCCACAAGTAATGAGGTTAGCATAATAATAGGCAAAGCATTAATAGCACTATTTTCTACATGATATAAAAATGCCCTAAAACGAAGTTTTTTAGGGTTTAAAAGTGTTTTAAAACAAGTATAAATGATAAGCCCTATAAAATTTAAAAACTGTACTAAAAGCGCAAAAGATTCAACAACCTTTTTTCCTAAATTTTCAAAAAAATCTTTGATTGTTTTTTTATTTTCATGAGAATTATGAAAACTTTTATAGTGTTTTTGACAAAGTTCAAAAAGCTTAGCATGCTCACTTTTAAGATTTACTCTACTAAACTCAAAACCTTTTTGCTTAAGTTCATTTTCTAAAGCTAGAAAATACCTAATCCCAGCAGTATCTATAAAATCTAAATTTGCAAAATCAAAAATAATATTTTTTTGAGTAGGAAAATCTAATTTTTCTAATTTTCCTACGCTAGTTTTATCCCATATACCAAAAACACTAAAAACACATTCTTGGTTTTTAATGTCTTTGATGATTTTATTTTTCATTACATAAACTTAAAACATATGAGCTTAATTTTTCCTCACTAAATCCAAAATGCTCAAATACATCTTTATCTTTACCACTCTCACCAAAACTTTCTATGCCATAAAGCTCATCACAAATTCTATAAAGCTCATTTGAATTTGCAGCTTCAACACCTATAACCTTACCTTGTAAAATTCTTTCTTTATAAGATTTTTCTTGAGCGATGAATAATTCATAACAAGGCATAGAAACTACATTAACAATCACACCTTTTTCTTTTAAAATCTTAGCTACTTTTAAACACAATGATACCTCACTACCGCTTGCTAAAAGTGTAAATTGCACATTTGCATTTTCTTCTAATAAATAAGCCCCATTTTCCACATCTCCAAAAACAGGCTCACTTAAAGCATTTAATTTTTGGCGTGATAAAACAAAAACGCTTGGCATATTAGTTTTAAGTGCAATCTGCCATGCTTTGACATTTTCAACCCCATCAGCTACTCTAAATGTCAATGAATTTGGCATAGCTCTAAAAGTGCTAAGTTGCTCTATAGGTTGGTGCGTTGGGCCATCTTCGCCAACCCCTATACTATCATGAGTAAAAATGAAAAAGTGTTTAGCCCTCATCAAAGCTGCTATTCTTGCAGCAGGTTTTAAATACTCGCTAAATATAAAAAATGTAGCACAATAAGGCAAAAACAAACCATATCTAGCAAAAGCATTTGATATAGCAGCCATTGCATGCTCTCTTATACCATAGTGGATATTTTTTCCATTTGGAAAATCCCCCATATCTTTAAGCTCGGTTTTATTTGAAGGACCTAAATCTGCACTACCACCTAAAAACCCTGGTAAAGCTTTAGCAATAGCATTTAAAATCATACCATTGCTATCTCTAGTGGCTAGATCTTTTCCTTTAAAATCAGGAAATTGTATTTTTGAAAAATCAGGCTCTAAAAGCTCTTTTAGCAATGCTTGTTTTTCTGCATTTAAATTTTGTACTTTTTGATTCCACTTAGCTTGTGCTAAATCTCCAAGCTCTATTGCAGCATTAAAGCAAATTTTAACTTCTTCTGGGATTTCAAAAGTTTTTTGTGGATCAAAACCTAAAGCCTCTTTTGCCTTTTTAATAAGCTCTTCACCCAAAGGCACTCCGTGAGAATGATGACTTCCTTCAAGCTCCAAAGCCCCTTTGGCTATGGTAGTATGAGCGATAATTAAACAAGGCTTTTTACTTTCTTTAGCTGTTTTTAATGCCAAATCAATTTGCTCAAAATCATGCCCATCTATCTCAAGCACTTCAAAATTTTGCGCTCTAAAACGCTCTTTTACATTTTCATTAAAGGCAATAGCCACATCACCTTCGATTGAAATATTATTACTATCATAAATGATGATTAAATTATCAAGTTTATGAAGTCCTGCTAAAGAACAAGCTTCATAAGAAATTCCTTCTTGCAAATCCCCATCACCACACAAACAATATACTTTGTGATTGATAATATCCTCACCCAAAAGTAAACTCGCCTTTTTAGCCGCCATAGCAAAACCAACCGCATTTGCAATGCCTTGTCCTAAAGGCCCTGTGGCGATTTCAACACCCGGAGTGAAAATTTCAGGATGACCCGGGGTTTTAGAATGTAATTGACGGAAATTTTTTAAATCCTCTAAACTTACATCATAGCCACTCAAATGCAAAAAGCTATAAAGCAAAGCGCTAGCATGACCACCTGAAAAGACTAATCTATCACGGTTTAACCATGTAGGATCTTTTGGATTATGTACTAAATGAGTACTTAAAACACTCATAATATCTGCTAGACCCATAGGTGCACCTGGATGGCCTGAATTTGCCTTTTGTATCATATCCGCACATAAAAATCTTATAGTGTTGGCTTGTTTTTGTAACATTGTTTAACCTTTTAAATATTTATCAATCAAAATTTGAAGCTCATTAGCAAGCTTAGAGTCTAAATTTTTCATTTTTTCTTCGCATAAAGAAATTTTATCATCTTTTGCCTTTTTAGCACCTTCTAAACCCAAAAGTTTTACAAAAGAATTTTTATGCAAATCATTATGAGTTGGCTTTCCTGCTTCCTGGGTATCTAAAGTCGCATCGATAATATCATCTTTGATTTGAAAAACTAATCCTATCAAAAGCCCTATTTCATAAATTTGCTCGCATTCTTTTTCATCTAACTCACAAATTTCACAGCCCATTTTTAAAGCCGCTGCGATTAATCTTGCAGTTTTATGAATGTGCAAAAACTCAACTTGTTCTAAATTTAAAGGTGTATCTTCAAAATAACAATCAATCGCCTGACCGATAATCATACCATTAAGCCCTGCATTAAAAGCTAGAGTTTCTATGAGTTTTAATCTAATATTTTCTTTTAAATCAAGTCTTGAAAGTAGTAAAAAAGCTTCGGTATTTAAAGCATCACCTACTAAAATAGCTGTAGTTTCATCATATTTTTTATGTAAAGTTTGTTTTCCTCTGCGCAAAGAAGCATTATCCATAGCAGGTAAATCATCATGTATTAAAGAGTAAGTATGGATAAATTCCAAAGCCAAAGCCGCATTTAAAGCCTTTTCAAACAAAGCAGGATTTTTAGCATTCACTATACTCAAAAGAAGTTGAGCTCTAAAATGCTTCCCGCCAGCTTCTAACATCCATTTTAAAGCCTCATTGAAAAACGGATGAAAGCTTTGAGTTTTTGGAAAATTTTGCTCTAAATGCTGTTTGAATTTTTCTAAAATCACTTATTTAGCCTTATAAAAAAGTCAAAATATCCTTTATTAAAATGCTCAAAATCATTATTTTTCGCTGAAGGGATATTACTTGCTTGTCTTGAAACTAAAACATCAAAAGTATTAGCTTGAGTTAATATGGCTTGAAGCTCATTGAAATTATTGATTTTTTGATTATTAATTCTTAAAATTTTATCCCCTTTTAAAAATCCAGCCATTTGCGCTTTAGAATTTGGAGTTACCTCTGTAACATTCATTTTCATATCTACGCGCAATCCTAGATTGCTATAAAAAGAAGTTGGCTTAGCTTGAACTACTTTTTTAGGTTTAGCAAATATACCCAAATCTTTATCAAAAACTGTCGTAGAAATATTTACATCTTTATTATCCCTTAGCATATTAAAATACAAAGTTGCACCACGATCAGCAAATAAAATTTTCTCATTTAATTTTCTTATATCATCATAAACTTGTCCATCTACACTCACAAGCTCATCATTAAGTAAAAATTGCCCATTTTTACGTACATTTTTAACATAAATTTTGCCATCACGCATATCAAAATCCACACCTATATCACCCCAATAAACATCAGGATATTTTGCAAAGTGTTTTAAATAGCGATTACCTATAAGTTTGCCATCTTCTAAGCTTATACCAAGCATTTTACAACATGGTGAGTTAAGCTCTCCGATTTTAGAAGTAAAATCAAGTTGATCACGCTCTGTTAAACTTTGTCCAAAATACTTCAAATGCCCTATATAGCTTTGATTATTATCTAAAATTCCCACCCAGCTATTGCGCGTTAATTCTTCTTCATTTCCCATAGGTGCTGGGATTAAACTAAAATCAGTTTTTACTAAATATAAATTTAAAAAAGGATCATATTTAGTATAGCTGTTTAATTTTGCATTTTTAGTTTTAACTACTGCTAGGGTGTTTTCATTTAAAGCAAAAGCAGGCAAACCCTCATAAATTAACATACTAGCTTTATTCTTTTCATAACAACCCAAAAAATCATTAAAAGTCGGTCTTGGCACAGCAAAAAGTACACAAGTTATACCCAAAATACAAAGTAAAATTCTCATAGCATTCCCATTCCGCTAAATAAATTACTAGCCATTGATTTTTTATTTTGTTCTACCATTTTCATTACATCATTTATCGCTGCGATTAATAAAATTTGCATAGATTCTTTGTCTTCAAGCAAAGAATCATCAATATTTATATCGATGATTTCACCTTTTCCATTAGCACTAACTTTTACTAAACCACCACCACTTTTTGCACTAAATTCTTTTTTTAAAGCTTCTTGCTCTAATTCATTTGCTTTTTCTTGAGCCTTAGTTAAAAGCTCACCCATTTTAGAAAAATCCATATTTTCAAACATTTATTTTCCTTCTTTTAATATCTCTAATACTACTTCTTTATCATTAAAAGGATATTTTACTCCTTTAATCTCTTGATAAGTCTCATCACCCTTACCCAAAATCACTACAAAATCATTTTTCGCTTTAAGCTCTAATGCTTTTTTTATCGCTTCTTTTCTATCGCATTCTATAAAAACACTCTCATCTTTTTCTATACCACTTAAAATATCATTAATGATATCCATAGGCTCTTCTGAGCGTGGATTATCACTTGTGATGATGAGTTTTTTAGCATAATGTTTGGCGATTTTAGCCATTAATGGACGCTTAGTTTTATCCCTATCTCCCCCCGCTCCAAAAACCACAATCAAATCACGATATTTTAAAGCATCTAAAACTTTTTCTATACCATCGGGCGTATGAGCAAAATCCACAATCACATCTTTTGCAACTACTTGCATTCTACCCTCAATGCCACCAAAATTACTAATGGCCTTTTCAAGTTCTTTTAAATTTGGCTTGACAAGTTCATTCACACAAGCACTTGCAGCCAAAAGATTATAAAGATTAAAAAGCCCTACCAAAGAAGAATCAATCATAAAAGTTTCTTTGCCAAAATTTACCACAGCTTCAATGCCATTTTTTAAAGCATAAGCTTTGATATGATAATAACTTGGATTTTCTACTCCATAAGTAAAAGCACCTTTAACATTAAAATTTATAGCTTTTGCGTCTTTATTGATAAATTTCATACACTCATCAGTAAAAAAACTTTCTTTTGCTGCTTGATAGTTTTGAAAGTTTCCATGAAAATCTAAATGATCTTGAGTGATATTCGTAAAAATTTTAGCCTTAAACTCAAGCCCTTCGATACGGTTTTGTACCAAAGCATGTGAGCTTACTTCCATAATTAAAAATTCACATTTTTCCTTACTTGCTAAAGATAAAAGCTCTAAGGTTTGCAAAATAGGAGCAGTAGTTAAGCCTTTTGGAGTGATATTTTTATCATTTATAAAACTACCCCTAGTTCCCATCAAGGCACATTTATAACCTAAATCAAGCAAGATAGAGTAAATAGCCCCCGCAGTAGTTGTCTTGCCATTTGTGCCTGTTATGCCTATGATTTTTATATTTTCATCTATATTTAAAAGTCTCTTACACTCAGTTATATTTATAATTTTTGCTTGTTTTTCTAAAGCCTGATGAATAAATTTTTCATTTTGAGCAGTTTTTAAGAAAAAACAATCTTTTTCGCATTCATTAGAATTATCACAAATGAAAGTATTTTCAATCTTTACTATCATAATTTAATTCCTTGATTTTCTCACTAAGCTTGATAAATCTATAATTAGAATAAAAATGCACTGAAACATCTTCCATATAAGCTACAAGCATATCTTTATAACCATGCTCTAAAAGCTTTTCTAAAAAATCCACAAAATCTTCTTTATCATTGAAGATAAGTTTATTTGATATTATAACATTTTCTAAGGCTTGTTTAAACCCAACTTTTGCTTCGCTAAGTAAAAAATCTTGATAGCTCAAACCTTCAAAGTCTTCACTTTCTTCTTCAAACTGCACACTTTGACTAAGACTAATGAGTTTTTCAATATCTTTATCTACTTTAGTATTTTTATAATTTTGCATAAAAAACTCAAAAAACACAAAAGCTTCTTCAGGACTTTTTAAAGCTAAATCGCAAATGTTGATAAAAGTTAAAAGTCTTTTATTTTTACGCTTTTCATAAGCAAGAGAAAAATACATCTTAGCGTTTTTAAAATCTTTTTTATAAAAGCATTCTATGGCTATTTTTTTATAATTTTGCAAATTCGCTTTCCCCGCCTGCTAAATTTACTATAGTTATATCTGGGTGTATGTCGATTTTAAGCTGTTTTTCTAAACCATATTTCAAAGTCGTTCCACTTGAAGGACAGCCATGACAAGCTCCGGTTAATTTCACATAAACCACGCCATTTTTAACCCCTAAAAAATCAAGTCCTCCACCATCATTTTCTAAAATATGCATAGTTTTAGCCAAACTTGCTTTTACAGGTTCGATTAATTCCTCATCACTAAAAGGCATATTCATAACTTTTCCTTGATTGTTTTTTAATTTAATTTTATCTTATTTGCCTTTAAAAAATGTAAATTATTGTTTATTTTAGACTTTTTGCTATACAATGGTAAAAATATTTTAGGATTTTGTATGCAAAAACGCACTCAAATAAAAGGTTTTGAAAAACTCAAACTCATTTTCATACTAGGCTTTTTATCTGCCATAGCACCACTTTCAACTGATATGTATTTACCTGCTTTAAATGAGGTAGAAAAAAGCTTTCAAACAAATTCTTTTTACACTCAACTTTCTCTTGCAAGTTTTTTTATAGCCTTTTCTTTGGGTCAGCTTTTTTATGGGCCATTAAGTGATGTATATGGCAGAAAAAAACCTTTATATATAGGACTTTTTCTTTTTATTTCTTCAAGTATTGCTTGTGTTTTAGTTGATTCCATTCATGCTTTTATAGCTTTGCGTTTTTTTGAAGCTTTGGGAGGTTGTGTGGGCGTAGTTGTAGCAAGAGCTATAGTAAATGATGTTTTTGAGCTTAAAGAAGCAGCAGGGGTTTATGCTTTGATGATGGTTTTTACTTCTTTGGCGCCTATGCTCTCTCCTACTTTTGGTGGGATTTTGCTTGAGTTTTTTTCTTGGCGTAGTATATTTTTGACATTATTTATCTTAGGTTTTATTTTATTTATGCTTGTTATTTTTTCCTTAAAAGAAAGCAACCTCAACACCCAAGGTAAAAAATTTAATCACAAAGAAGTTGCAAAAAGTTACAAAAAAATCTTAAAAGATCGTCGTTTTGTGGTGTATTTGCTTTGCGGGAATTTAATATTTGCAGGATTTTTTGCTTATTTAACCGGCTCATCTTTTGTTTTTACGCGTGTTTTTGAACTCAGCCCTCAACAATACGCAGCCCTTTTTGGAGCCCATGCTTTAAGTTTTGTTGTATGTGCTAATATAAACGCAAGGATAGTTCTTAAACTCTCGCCTTATTATGTTTTACCAAGAGCACTTATGATGATTACTTTTTTAACCTTTTTACTCATTTTAGGGGCAACTTTTGATCTAGGTTTTTGGGCTTTTGAAATTCCTTTGTGTTTAATCATAGCAAGTTTGGGTTTTATCCTGCCAAATACCACCACTTTAGCTATGGCAAGATCAAAACAAAATGCAGGCAGTGCTTCAGCACTCTTAGGGGCAGCGCAATTTGCTATGGCGGGAATAATGGCATTTTTAGTAAGTCTTTTAAATGCCAATACACCTATATTTTTATCGCTTATTTTAGGAACTTGCGCGTTTTTATCTTTGATTTCTTATCTGAGTTTGATTAATAAAAGAAAGTTAAGTAAAATCAAAAAGAAGTTAAGCGTGATTTCTCACGCTTAATTAAGCAATATTTTTGAAAAGATTCACTGACTATATCGAACCTTTTTCAAAAAACTTTACATCAACAAATAATATTTATATTTTTCTTGATAATTTTAGCGTTTTTGATCATGATAGCAAAACAAAATATTTTAAATTTGCAATGATTAAAACTATAGCAGATAATTAAGTTTATAAATTTTTATTTTAACTTGTCGATATGCAAATCATGCTACTCACTCCTTAAGGCAAGAAAGAAGTGAGTTAGCAATAGATTGAAGGCTTCAAGGTCATCAAGTATTACAAGGCTACCTTGATAACCTTGTAAAGCTTGATCCCAAGGTTTTAAAACCTTGGGTTAGAATTATTGTTTTAATTGAAGCAAAGTATTTAAAAGCTGATCACTTGTGGTAATCGTTTTTGAGTTTGCTTGATAACCCCTTTGAATTACGATAAGCTCAGTTAATGCACGACTTAAATCCACGTTTGACATTTCTATAGCTGAGCCTTTTAAGCCCCCTCTACCACCTTCACCAGCATGACCTATAGTAGGTGTTCCTGAGTTTGCTGTCGCTTTGAAAAGATTATTACCCATTTCTTCAAGACCCATATTATTTGGGAAAGTAGCTAGAGCAACCTTAGCTAGAGCTAGAGTTTTACCATTTGTAAATTCTCCATAGATATAACCATTCTCATCAGTTCTTAATGCATCTGGCTTTAAGTTACCCCCTGTGTAACCATCAGTTTCTTGTTTAGTGGTAGCTGAGTCTTTATCATAGCTTGTTAAACCATCAAAACCACCTGTTGTACCAAAGTCAAGTTTGATCACTTGATCAGGTTTTGAGCCGTTATTTCCGGTAAAGTTTAATACATTTGGCGTATAGCTTTGTAAAGAGCCATCATTGCCAAATCTTAAATTTCCTACTACTATGTTTCCTGGAGCTCCATCACCACTAAAATTTATCTCTGCAGGCTCAGGTACTGAGATGATGATAGACCATTCAGCCCCGCCATCTGCTGTTTTAGCTTGTTTGGTAAATTGCACGGTTAGCTCATGTCTAGTTCCTAATGAGTCAAAAATTTCTATACTAGCAGTATGAGCTGATAAATACATGTCTTGAGAGTATTTTTCATTATTACCTGCATTGAAATTTCCATCTAAGGCGCTAAACATCGCTGTGAATTTATCATTAGTAGAAATTTTATTAGCTTCATTAGAATAACCTGTAACTTTAAAAGTCATATCCTTAGCATTTGGATCGGCAGGATTTGTTATTTTAAATCTACCATCACTTTCCACTACTACTTGAACACCTGCATTAGCATCTGAAGCAACACCAACTCCTCCATTCACATAATTCTCTATACTTCCGTTACCATCATAATCAACAGCCCATCTAGCATCTCTTTGCAAAAGCTCTCTTAAATCTTCAGTTGTATGAAAAGTTCTCTGACCAGTAGGTTGAGGCATATTAGCTTCGGCTTCTGTAGCTGCATTAGGATTTGGATTTGCACCTATATCTACACTACTAGAACTATAAATATATTCATGTGCTGTTATAACTTGAATATTCGTTTTAACTTGACCGTCAGGCTGTCCATTTTCAGTTCCAAGCCACGCCCTATCAGCTGTACCTCTTCCAACTAAAAGCCCTGCTATATCCCCTCCAGAAGATACATTGTCTGCTCTTGTAGTAACCTGAGCACCAGCTGTAGTACCATCAGGGTTTATAGTAATATTTAAATTTTTGGATTTAGCTGTAGTTCCTGTACTATTATCATTTGTAAATGTAATTTTACCATCTACTATAGAAGCCACTACTCCAGTTTCAGCTGTCTTAGCATTAATAGCATTGATGAAAGTTTCTTGTCCCACACCTTCTGCTTTTATATTTACACCATTTATTGTAATATCTAATGTAGCTGGATATGTTTGTTCCCCATCTTTAAATCCCCAAAAAGTATAATTTGTATTTGGAGTAAATTGAGATCTATCTGTAGGTAAATTCCCATCCATTTTTATATTACTTTGATGCTTAGCATCAGCATAACTAACCCATATGCCTTGCCCGTCTCTTAGGTTTAAGCCCTCGCCTTGAGCATTAAATACCACGCCCATATCTACACCTTTTTCTGTTACTTGGGCTCCACTTTTTGAAGTAGTATAAAACTCAGTATGACCAGTATCATTTTCATCTACAGCCGTTCCAGTGTCCTCTCTTCTACCATGAGTAGAATCTAATGCATAGATAGGACGCTTAGCAGAAGCATTAGCACCTAGAGTATTACCACTATCTAAATTTGCTGTAAGGCTTACTGAAGTACTTGGTCTAGCAGGCATACTCATACCAGGTGGGATCACTATATCGCCTACTGAAGTTGAAGAGTCAATTTGCCCCGTTTCTTGATTATAATTCCAACCTTGAACGGTATAGCCGTTATTATCTACGAAATTTCCTACTGCATCTGTTTTAAAGTCCCCTGCACGGGTATAATACTGAGTAGTACCACCATCATTTGAAACGATGAAAAATCCATCACCATTGATAGCCATATCGGTGTTTTTATCTGTGGTTTGGATATTACCTTGAGAGTGAATTCTAGTAGTAGAATTTACACCTGCACCAAGTCCTACTTGCATAGGATTTTTACCACCTAGGTTACCATCTGGAGCTGTAGCTATCTTAGAAGTTTGACTCATAAGCGTTGAGAAATCCGCACGAGAATATTTAAAACCAAATGTATTAACATTGGCTATGTTGTTACCTTCTACATCCATTGCGTATTGGTGTGCTTGGAGTCCAGAAACCCCAGCCCAAAGAGATCTCATCATAATTAAATCCTTTAAAAAATATTGCTTTGTGAATATCTCACAATCTTCTATTGCTTATGCAGATATAAAGCAATAAGTGTTCCAAAAATACAAAAAAATGAAATTAAAAAGTAGAAAATAAATCAAAAATTAGATTTTAATGTGTAAAGTTTTTTTAAAATTACTCGATATAGTCAGTGAATCTTTTCAAAAATATTGCTTAATTAAGCGTGAGAAATCACGCTTAACTTTTATTTCTTTCTTTTAATTTAGCAATCACATCATTTAAACTCAAATCCGCATCAGCTAATAAAACATCTAAATGATAAAGCAAATCAGCTGCTTCATTTATCAACTCATCTTTGTCTTTAACAGTAGCAGCTAAAGCCGTTTCAACGCCTTCTTCGCCTACTTTTTGTGCTATGCGTTTAGTGCCTTTTGAAAAAAGTTCAGCTGTGTAAGAAGAACTTGTGCAGGTGCTTTTACGAGAATTAATCAGCCTTTCAAGACGCGATAAAAATACAAAATCAGCCTTTTTAGAAAGTGTTTCAAAGCAAGAAGTATCACCTGTATGACAAGTAGCCCCGCTAGGTTTAACTAAAATCAAGATACAATCTCTATCGCAATCAAGCCCCATATCTATAATATGCAAAAAATTCCCACTTTGCTCACCTTTCATCCACAAACACTCTTTAGTGCGTGAGTAAAATACCACTTTTTTATGCTTAAAACTCTCTCTTAGAGCTTGTTCATTCATAAAGCCTTGCATTAAAACTTCACAAGAATGATAATCTTGAATGATCACAGGAACAAGGTTATTAACCTTTTGCCAGTTAATGCTTTTTATGAATTCTTCTTCATTTATCTTCATAGCTTTTCCTTTAAATACGAATTTGTATGCCTTGATCTTTTAAAAATAGTTTTAATTCTTTAATATCTATAAGTTTTTTATGAAATACTGAAGCTGCTAAAGCTCCATCAACACCAAGTTTAAAAGCATCTAAAAAATGCTCTTTGGCTCCTGCACCACCGCTTGCTACTAAAGGCACAGGGCAAATCTGTCTAACTTTAGCAAGTTGATCAAGATCATAGCCCTTTCTCATACCATCTTGATTCATCATATTTAGCACGATTTCACCCGCTCCTAGCTCGCATACTTGCTTTACCCACTCTAGTGTTTTTCTACCGCTATGATGAGATTTACTCTCATCTCCAGTGTATTTATAGACTAAAAGTTCGTTGTTTTCATCTTTAAAAGTATCTATGCCTACGACTACGCATTGCACTCCAAAGCTTTTTGCAAGACGTGAGATTAAATCAGGATCATTTAAAGCAGGGGAATTAATAGAAATTTTATCAGCACCATTTGCTAAAAGCTCTTTTGCGTCATCTTCGCTTTTTATACCCCCTGCAACACAAAATGGTATAGAGATATTTTGTGCTACTTTGCTTACCCAAGTTCTATCAATGCGCTCATTCTTAGCTGAAGCGGTTATATCATAAAATACTAGCTCATCAATGCCATTTTGTGAGTAAAATTTAGCAAGCTCGATGATATCGCCCATATCTTCATGGTTTTTAAACTGCACCCCTTTAACTACTCTACCATCTTTTACATCTAAACATGCGATTATGCGTTTTGCAAGCATTCTTTAGCCTCCTTTATGCTAAATTCTTTATCAAGCAAGGCTTTGCCTACGATGATACCACTTACTATGCTATTTAACTTTTTAAAATCTTCTAAGCTTGCCACACCTCCGCTTGCTTGGGTTTGTAAATGTGGGAATTTCTCATGCAAAGTTTTATATAAAGTGATATTTGCCCCACTCATCGTGCCATCTTTAGAAATATCTGTGCATAAAATATGCTTTACATTTTTGTAAAAATTTAAAAGCTCAAATAATTTATCATCGCTTGTTTTACTCCATGCATCAATGGCCACAAAAAACTCATCTTTAACGCAAATACTATCAAGTGCTAAGACTATACTTTCTACACCAAATTCATTTAAAAGCTCTTGTGTAAAGGCTTTGTTTTTAACCGCTAAAGAGCCTATAACTACGCGTTTAACACCGCTATCAAACAAAGCTTTAATCTCATCTTTAGTGCGAATTCCTCCGCCTACTTGAAGATTTACTTTGATTTTAGAAGCTAGGTTTTCTATGAGTTTTAGTTGTCTTTTACTAGGATCTTTTGCACCGCTTAAATCCACCAAATGAAGCCAAGCAATGTCTTGAGCCTCATACTCTTGAAATTTAGCTAAAGGATCAAAGCTGTATTCTTGCTTTTTAGCATAATCACCTTTATAAAGCCTTACTACTTTACCATCTATTAAGTCTAATGCTGGAATGATTTGAGTTTGCATTTTTACCTACATATTTATGAAATTTTTTAATAATACTTCACCTGCTTCGCCACTTCTTTCAGGGTGAAACTGCACGCCATAAAAATTATCTTTATTTAAACTTGCACTAAATTTAGTAGAGTACTCACACTCTGCGATGGTGTATTCATTTAAGCCCACACAATAACTATGCACAAAATAAAAATAAGCTCCATCCAAGCCTTTAAAAAGCTCATGTGAGCTAAAGACTTGATTCCACCCCATATGCGGGAAAGTAAAATTTGCTTTTTCTTGGAATTTTTGCGTATCAAAAGGCATAATGCCAAGTGTTTTTTGGTGTAATTCTTCTGAAAATTTACCCAAAATTTGCATACCAAGACAAATTCCTAAAAGTGGTTTTGTAGTAGTTTGGATAAAATTTTCTAAATTAAGTGCTTTTAGATTAGCCATTGCTTTAGCTGCTGTGCCAACCCCAGGAAGCAAAAGCTTATCTGCTTGTGAAAGTTCTTTTAAATCATGCGTGATGATACTTTTTTGTCCTAAACGCTCAATTGCAAAAGCAAGAGAAGCTAAATTCGCACAACCTGTATCTATAATAGCTAGTTTCATATCACTCCTTTAGAGCTTGCTAGGTTTTCATTTTCTATTTTTATAGCCATTTTTAAAGCTCTTGCAAAGGCTTTAAAAAGTCCTTCGGCTTTGTGATGATCGTTTTTGCCTTTAACTTTTAAATGCAAACTCGCACCCATAGCATAGCTTAGTGAGTAGAAAAAATGCTCTATCATTTCTGTGCTTAATTCTCCAAGCTTTTCTTTTTTAAACTTAGCCTTATAAACTAAATGCGGTCTATTACAAAAGTCAATCGCACAACTTGCCAAGCACTCATCCATAGGCAAAACAAAGCCATATCTTGCAATGCCTATTTTTTGATCAAGTGCGCTTTTGATAGCCTCACCCAAAGCAAGTGCGACATCTTCTACGCTATGGTGTTCATCAACTTCTAAATCCCCTTTGCATTTTATCTCCAAAGATATATTTGCATGCGTAGCAATTTGCTCTAACATATGATCAAAAAATGCGATATTTGTTTTTATATCAGCTTTTGCTTTTTCATTAAAAGCTATTTTAACTTGAATTTGAGTTTCTTTGGTATTACGCTCTATGCAGGCACTGCGGTAATTTTGCAAGATAAAATCAGCGATTTGCTCCCAGTTAAAATCGTTTTTATCATATTTTAAACCTTGAATTCCAAGATTTTGTGCCAAAAGCATATCGCTGTCTCTATCGCCTATAACAAAACTTTTATTTTTATTATAAAGTTTGTTTTTGATATAGTTTTCAAGCATAGCAGTTTTTGGCTTCCTACAGGCACAATTTTCATGCTCAAAATGTGGGCATATAAAAATATCTTCAAATTCTATACCACAACTTTGAAAAACATTTAGCATTTTTTCATGAGCTTTGTCAAAATTTTCCTTAGGAAAAGAATTTGTGCCTAGGCCATCTTGATTACTCACCATAACAAATTTAAAACCAAAATTTTTTAACTTTAAAAGTGCATTGATGGCACCTTTTTCAAACTCAAGTTTTTCTAAAGAATCAATTTGAAAATCATCTTTTGGTTCATCAATGAGCGTTCCATCTCTATCGATAAATAAAATTTTTGCGCTCATTTTAGACTTTCTAATCTTAAACTCACGGCATTTTTATGCCCATCAAGCCCTTCAGCTGCTGACAAAATTTCTACCACAGGCCCAAGCTTTTTAAAGCCTTCTTTACTAAGTTCTTGTACGGTCATTCTTTTCATAAAATCAGCAAGCCCTAATGAAGAATAAGACTTAGTAAAACCATAAGTTGGTAATACATGATTTGTTCCACTTGCATAATCTCCCATGGATTCTGGAGAATACTCACCTAAAAATACTGAACCTGCATGCATAATATCATCAAGCAAGCTAGATGGATTTTGTGTATGAATGATCAAATGTTCGGGTGCATAGTCATTTGAAATACTTATAGCATGTTTTATATCTTTTGCAAGAATGATTTTAGAGTGTGCTAAAGATTTGGAAGCAATTTCTTTACGCGAGAGTTTTTCAAGCTGTAAAGCAACTTCACTATCTACTTCTTTGGCTAGTTTTTCACTTGTACAAACTAAAATCGCTTGAGAATCTGCTCCATGCTCAGCTTGTGAGAGTAAATCTGAAGCTATAAATTTAGCGTTAGCAAACTCATCTGCTAAAACTAACACCTCTGAAGGTCCTGCTTGCATATCAATAGCTACTCCATGATTATTAACTTGCTTTTTAGCTTCAGTTACAAAAGCATTTCCAGGACCAAAAATTTTATCTACCTTTTGCACACTTTGCGTTCCATAAGCAAGTGCTGCTATGGCTCCTGCTCCGCCTATTTGATACACTGCATCAACTTTGCAAAGTTTTGCCACAAAAGCAATGGCAGGATGAAGTGGTGCTGGGGAAGCTAAGGCTATAAATTTACATTTTGCAATTTTAGCTGGGATAGCTAGCATGAGTGCGGTTGAAAAAAGTGGTGCTAAGCCTCCTGGTATATAAAGCCCTACTTTTTCAATAGCTCTTGTTAGCAGCTTACAAGTTACCCCTTCAAATGTTTGAACTTCTATGGTTTTACTTTCTTGAGCTTTGTGGAATTTATAGATATTTTCATAAGCTATTTTAATAGCTTGTTTTAACTCATCATCAATTTGCTCTGCTAAATTACTAAGCTCTTCATCGCTTAGTTTAATGGAATTTAACTCTACTTTATCAAATTTTACAGCCATTTGTTTTAAAGCTTCATCGCCATTTATTTTGACATCTTCAATGATTTGTTCTACTATGGTTTTAACCTGTGCATTAGCACTTATAGCAGGACGCTTGAGTGCTAATTCTTGTTCGCTTTGGTTTAATTTTTCAAAATCAAGTATTTGCATTTTTATCCTTTAAGAGAGCATTTTTTCAATAGGTAAAACTAAAATCGCACTTGCACCTTCTTTTTTCAAAGCTTCCATAGTTTCCCAAAATAAATTTTCTTGACTTACCATATGCAATGCCACTCTAGCTTTATCATTTTCTAAAGGTAAAATCGTAGGTTTTTCAACACCTGGTAATAAAGCTGTAATTTTTTCTAGCTTTTCAATAGGAGCATGCAACATGATGTATTTTGACTCTCTTGCTTGCATAACCCCATTAATCCTAATGAGTAATTTATCGATTAATTCTTGTTTATGCGAAGCTAAACTTTCTTTTCTTTGGATTATGCAAGCTTTTGATCTATAAATCACCATAACTTCTTTAAGCCCATTTGCTTTTAAAGTAGCACCACTTGAAACTAAATCACAAATTCCATCAGCTAAATTTGCACTTGGTGCTACTTCAACTGAGCCTGTTAGCATACAAGTTTTATAAGGAATGTTATTTTCTTCCATAAAACGCTTTAAAAGCTGTGGATAAGAAGTTGCTATGCGTAAATTTTTAAAACTTTCTATACCTTTATATTCACTATTTTCTGGCAATGCTAAAGACAAACGGCACCCACCAAAATCAAGTTTTTTAAGCATTATAAAATCTGCATTTTCGTTTTTTGATTTTCTTTCTAGTTCATTTTCTTCTAAAACATTTTCTCCAACTATACCAAGATCTACCACTCCATCAAAAATTAATCCTGGTATATCATCATCTCTTACTCTAAGTAAATCAATAGGTAAATTTGTAGAAAAAGCAATCAAGCTTTGATCGTGTATGCGAAGTTTTACGCCTATAGATTCAAGCAAGGCCATAGAATCTTTACTTAAACGACCTGATTTTTGTATAGCTATGCGTAATCTTGAATTTTCTTGCATTTTTTTCCTTTTTTGTAGTTAAAAAGATTAATAGTAGCAAAAAATGGATAAAAATACAAAAAATAGTAAGTAAATAAATAAAAATAAGAAGTTTTTAGCCTTTAAAAAGGCTAAAAATTAAGCTACGAATTCGATGAAAGCCATTTCTGCAGCATCGCCACGGCGGATTCTTGTTTTGATAATTCTTGTATAACCACCGTTTCTATCTGCAAATTTAGGTGCGATTTCTGTTACAAGTTTATTTGTAGCTTCTTTATCTTGCAAGCTAGCAAAAACTGCTCTATGAGCATTGAAATCACCTTTTCTTGCACGAGTAATTAATCTTTCAACATAACCTCTTAATTCTTTTGCTTTAGGTAATGTTGTTTCTATTTTACCTGCTTTAATAATAGCAATGGTAAGGTTTTTTAATAAGGCTGCACGGTGAGTAGAAGTGCGACCTAACTTTCTATATCCATGTCTATGTCTCATTGATTATCCTTCATTTTGTGCTTTTAATTCTGTAATTTTTCTTTTTAGCGTTTCTTTTGCACTATCACTGAGTTTTGAATTTCCTATAGGAAAACCTATAGACTCCATCACACTTTTAATCTCATCTAAAGATTTTTTACCTAGATTTTTTAAATCTGCAAGTTCGCCTACACTCATTAAAGCAAGCTCACCGATATAAACCACATTTGCTTTTTCTAGGCAATTAAAGCTTCTTGCGCTTAAATTTAACTCAGTTATATTTTGAAGTAATTTTACATGCTCTACTTCATTATTTTGTGTTTGGCTTCTTACAACGCTTTGAGCATTAGTGATTTTATCAAACACTGATAATTGTTTATACATTGCTTCTAAAGCATTTTTAAAAGCATCACTTGGTGAAATTTGACCATCAGTTGTGATTGTAAAAACAACTTTTTCATAATCTGGGTTATCTTCAAAAAGCACTTTTTCTATATCATAAACTGCATGTTTTACTGGAGTAAAGAATGCATCAAGTGCTATAAATTCAGGATCTAAGAAATTTTGCACTTCTTCAGAAGGTACATAACCTATACCTTTTTCAATGATTAAGGTAAATTCTAAATCTGCATCTTCATTGATCGTTGCAAGATAGCTATCTGCGTTCACAACCTCAACAACATCGTTATCTAAGTCTTTTCCGCAAATTTCTTTTGGTCCTTTAAAACTAAAAGTTATAACTTCTTTTTCAGAATCTGTTTTTAGTTTAAATCTTAATTTTTTTAGATTGATAATAAACAATGCTACATCTTCAAGCATACCACGCATACTATCAAATTCATGTGCTACGCCTTTGATTTTAACTCCTGTTGGAGCAAAACCTACTGTGCTTGAATAAAGCAAACGACGCAAAGGATGCGCCAAAGTAATAGCATAGCCAATTTCAAAAGGCCATGCACTTACTTTTGCTACTGTATCACTGATATTTTCAATACTAAACTCTGTCGGTGTATAAGCAGAAGTTGTAATATGTCTCATATCAAAAACCTTTATTATTTAGAGTACAACTCAACGATATATCTTTCCTCAACTGGAATGATAACTTCTTCTCTTTCAGGTTTTCTTGTAAAAATTCCAAATCTTTTATCTTTTTCTACATCAACCCAAGCAACTATACCAGTTTGAGCAGTAAGTTCGATCGCTCTTGAAATTTGAGGATTGTTTTTGCTTTTTTCAATCACTTCGATTTTTTGACCTGCTTCTACTCTATAACTAGGAATATCTACTCTTTTACCATTTACTAAAATATGTCCATGAGTTACAAGTTGTCTAGCAAAACGGCGTGTTGTAGCAAAACCCATTCTATAAACAACATTATCAAGTCTTTGTTCTAAAAGCTGGATTAAAAGCGCACCGGTGTTGCCATCTTTTCTAGCAGCTTCGCTAAATAATCTTCTAAATTGTTTTTCGCTAACTCCATACATAAATTTAGCTTTTTGTTTTTCTCTTAATTGAAGTCCGTATTCGCTGATTTTAGCTTTTCTTTGTCCATGCTGACCTGGTGCGTAAGGGCGTTTATCTAAAGCACTTTTACCTGCTAATCTTCTTTCGCCTTTCATTGCCAAGCTTACGCCAAGTCGTCTTTCTAATTTCTCTACTGGTCCTCTATATCTTGCCATTATAATTCTCCTAAATCTTATATCTTATTCTTAGACACGACGACGTTTTGGTGGTCTACAACCATTATGAGCTAATGGGGTAATATCTTTTAAGAAAGTTACTTTAATACCTTCCATAGCACCTACACTCTTAACCGCTGTCTCACGACCACTTCCTGGTCCTTGTACTTTAATACCTACTTCTTTAATACCATGTTCTTTTGCTTTATTTAAAGCATCTTCTACTGCTTGTTGTGCTGCGTAAGGAGTTGATTTTTTAGAACCTTTAAATCCTAAACCACCTGCACTACTCCAAGCGATAGCATTTCCCATTTCATCAGTTACAGTAACCATAGTATTATTAAATGTTGCACTGATATAAACTATACCTTTAGCTATATTTTTTTTAACTACTTTTTTCTTAACTACTTTTCTTTTTGCCATTTTCTATCCTTATGATTTTGCACCAACGGTTTTTCTCTTACCTTTTCTAGTTCTGGCATTTGTTTTTGTTTTTTGACCACGAACCGGTAAGCCTTTTCTATGTCTTAAGCCTCTAAAGCTTCCTAGATCCATTAATGCTTTGATATCCATAGCAACTTGTTTTCTAAGATCACCCTCAACCATATAGTTTTCTTGAATTTCTTTACGGATAGCCGCTGCTTCATCTTCACTTAGTTCATGAACTCTTTTATCATAAGAAATTCCTGTTTTATCTAAGATTTTTCTTGAAGTATGCAAACCTATACCATAAATATAAGTCAAACCATATTCAATTCTTTTTTTCTTTGGTAAATCCACACCTGCAATACGAGCCATAAATTATCCTTGTCTTTGTTTGTGTTTTGGATTTTCGCAAATAATGCGAACTACGCCTTTACGACGAACTACTTTGCATTTGTCACACATCTTTTTAACAGATGGTCTAACTTTCATGCTTTACTCCTGTTATTGTAAATTCCACTTTTTTTACAACTGCACCAGGTTTTTAGAGCAACCAACTATTTTCAAAATAAGTGGTGATTTTGAAAATACTTCTTCATACAGTTTTATTGCAATTTCTGCAAAAGTGCTAATTATACTTTACTTTTGCTTTTAAACAACTTAGACTTATTTGTATCTAAATGTAATACGACCCTTATCAAGGCTATAAGGTGTTAGTTCCACTTTAACTCTATCGCCAGGCATAATCCTAATATAATGCATGCGCATCTTACCTGCAATATGACAAAGTATCACATGTTTATTATCTAATTCAACTTTAAAAGTTGCATTAGGTAAAGCTTCGATTACATTACCATCAATTTCGATAATATCATCTTTTGCCAATGCTTTTCTCCTTTCTACAAAATACAAAACTATTATTTTATCACAATTTTTCTTTTTAAATTTTTAATATTTTTTTACAAACTACGGCATTTTTTATTATAATTATCAAAACACTATATAAGAAAGTATTTAAATGCTAAAAAGTTTAAAAAGAAAAGATTATAAAACACTTTCCTTATCTTCTTTGGGAGGAGCTTTAGAATTTTATGATTTTGTGATTTTTGTCTTTTTTGCTAATTATATTTCAAGAAATTTTTTTCCAAGCGATATGAGTGATTTTTGGAAACTTTTAAATACTTATGGAACCTTTGCAGCAGGATATTTAGCTAGGCCACTTGGTGGTATAGTTATGGCGCATTTTGGTGATAAATTTGGCCGTAAAAAAATGTTTATGCTAAGCATATTACTCATGGTGCTTCCAACTTTTTCTTTAGCTTTTATACCTACTTTTGAAAGCATAGGTTATCTAGCTCCGGTATTTTTATTACTTGTTAGAATAGCTCAAGGTGTAGCCATAGGTGGAGAACTACCTGGTGCTTGGGTATTTGTAAAAGAACATGCGCCTGATGGGAAAGATGGTTTTTGTGTTAGCGCTATTAATGCTTCTATGGCTTTTGGAATTCTTTTAGGATGTGCTGTTGCATTGGTAATTAATCATTGTTTTGAGCAAGAATCAATTTATGATTATGCTTGGCGTATTCCTTTTGCTATTGGTGGATTTTTTGGCATTATTTCTATATATCTTAGAAAATTTCTAGAAGAAACACCGATTTTTCAAAAAATGCATCAAGAAAATAATTTAGAAAAATTTCCGCTAAAGACACTTTTTAAAGAAAAAAATATTTTTTTAGACATCGTCGCCTCTATGCTTTTAACATGGATGCTTACAGCTTGCGTGATCATACTCATTTTACTTATGCCAAATTTTATACCTGAGGTTTTAGTTCTTGATAAAACAGATGCTATTTTAATACAAATGATTGCGATAATAATTTTATCTTGTGGAACTTTGCTTGCTGGAATTTGGGTAGATAAATTTGGCTTTTTAATCACTAGTTTGATTTTTACAATAGGTTTTAGTCTTTCTTGCTTTTTTTATTTTTATTTTTTCTATGCTCAAATTCTACATTTAAGTATATATTTTTATTTTATTGCATGTTTTTTTGGCGGCATTAATGCCTTAGCGCCTATTTTAATGTGTAAAATTTTTAAACCAAGTATTCGCTTTAGTGGAATTTCTTTTTCTTATAATATAGCTTATGCTATAGCGGGTGGTTTTACACCTCAGCTTGTATTTATGTTGCATTCTTTAGCTATAAGACCTGAGAATCCTTTTGTTTATGGAATTTTTATTTATATTTTATTTTTATCACTTATAACACTTCTAACCACTATATTTACTTATAAAAGATTAAGATTTTAGTGCTATAATTAAGAAAAATTATTAATTAAAAATTTATAAAAATAAGGAAAATGATTATGAAAACTTTTATTATTTTAATATTTTCTTTACTACCACTTTTAGCACTTGAAATGATTACCCCTTTGCCTGAAAGTGTTCCTTATGATAAAGAAAAAGCTATTTTAGGTAAAAAACTTTACATGGATACAAGTTTATCAAAAGATAAAAAAGTATCTTGTAACACTTGTCATGATATTACAAAATTTGGAGTAGATAATAAAACTTTTTCAACGGGTATTAATGGCATAATAGATGAGCCATTTCATACACCTACAAATTTCAATGCTATTTTTAATCTATCTCAATTTTGGAGAGGCAATGCAAAAGACTTGCAAGATCAAGCCAAACATCCTTTATTAAATCCCAAAGAAATGGGCTTAAAAGATGAAAGTGAAGTAGTACAAATTGTAAAAGCTAACCCAATTTATGAAAAAGAATTTAAAAAACTTTATGGAGGAATTAGCTTTGAAAATATAACACACGCTTTAGCTGAGTTTCAAAAAACCTTACTCACTCCAAATTCTCCTTTTGATCGCTACTTAAAAGGTGATAAAAATGCAATAAGCGAGCAAGCAAAAAGAGGTTATGATGCTTTTTTGTCAAATGGTTGTATAGCATGCCATCAAGGTCAAAATATAGGTGGCAATATGTATCAAAAAATGGGAGTATTTGTACCTTATGATAATGGAACAAACTGGAAAGGGCGCTATGAGATCACCCAAGATCCTCATGATCAATTTGTAGTAAAAGTACCAAGCCTTAGAAATATAGCTAAAACTGCTCCTTATTTTCATGATGGCTCCATGCCAACACTTGATGCTTGCGTGCAATTTATGGCTTATTATCAACTTGGTAAATTTTTAGAACAAGATGTGGTTGATGATATAGTTGCTTTTTTAAATTCTTTAACAGGAGAATACCATGACCCACTCAAATAAAAAATCTTTTTCTTTTTTAAAACAATTCATAACTTTATCCATAGTGGTTTTGGTACTACTTTTAATTTTGACCTTATTTATCTTTAATACCTACAACACCACAAAGAGAAATTCACTCATCATGGGTTCTTTTCAAAAATTAGAAATTCTAGATACCAAAATAGATGAGATTTTTAAAAACAAACTCAATTTGCAAAATTATGACACTAGTGTTGCTTTAATACAAGATTTTGAAAATACTTTAGCAATTTTAAAAGCCAATAAAATAGACACGAAAAAAATACAAACGATTTTTGAGAAAAAAAATGCCCAATTACAGCATTTTAAATCAGCTAATTCTATTGCTATAAATTCAAAACTTTATCTTTATGAAATTCAACAAGAAATCATTAAACAAACAAACAAGCTAGCACTTACTACTCAAGAAGCTAGACAAATAGAATCTATCGGGGATATATTAAGCATCATAGGAACTATGGATATACTAGAGCCTTTAGCACAAAATCGTCTCCAAAGTTTAGTAGCAAATTTAAACACAAACGATCCACAGCTTCCACAAGAATTATTTGAACTTTTTAGCACACATTGTAAAATGATACTAAGTCAGATTAAAATTTTAAAAGATAATTCTCAAAGTTTTCTTGATCAAGAATTACAAAAAGAAATCATATCTCATAAAAATTTCATTGCTCAAGAAATTAATCTTAACAACAAATACAATCTTTACACCGCTATAGGAATTTTCTTATTCACCTTAGCTGTATTGATTTTCTTCATACTTTTAACATTAAAAAAAGTAATCATACCTATATCTTTACTTGAAAAACTAAGTGCAAACTTAGCTGGTGAGCATGCGAATTTAAGCGCAAGATTAGATATTGATAAAAAAAGTGAATTGGCTACAAGTGCTGGCTATATAAACTCTTTTATACAAATAGTGCAAAATTCGGTTTTAGAAGCTATACAAACTGCAAATTCAAGTCACAAAAGCTCACAAAAGCTTTCTCAAAATGCTGAAGTTTTACAGCAAAGCTCACTTTTACAACATGAGCAAATTTCTAATGTCCATGAAATAAGTTCTATCTTAGAAAGCCATATAGACTTAACACAAAATTTAGCTAAAAACACTATAAGTGATATGCATGGCATGCAAGAAGTAATGGCTAAAGTTGAGCTTACACTTAAAGAATTAGTAGAGCTTATATTGTTAAGTGGTGAAAAAGAACAAAGTGTTTTAAGTGCTATGGATATGTTAGTACAAAGTGCTGATAGCATAGTAGAAGTTACTACAACCATAAAAGACATAGCCGACCAAACCAACCTACTTGCGCTAAATGCAGCTATTGAAGCAGCACGTGCAGGCGAGCATGGACGTGGCTTTGCTGTGGTTGCTGATGAAGTTAGAAATCTAGCAGATAAAACCACAAAATCTTTAGTTGCTATAGAAACCACCGTAAGAACTATAGTGCAACAAATCAATGACAACAAAAGTTTGATGGATGGAATTCATCAATCCATGAATGATACCTCTAACAAAGCTAATATCTTACAAGGTGAGGTTGGAACTTCTATAGAAAAATTAAAAACAAGTATTTATTCTACTAAAATCATGGAAGAAAAAAGCGATGAATCAAAAGCTAAAATGAATGAGCTAGAACAAAATATAGAAAAAGTAACCGAACTTGCAAATTGTGTTAAAAACTACTCCCTTGATTTAACACAAATTTCACAAGATGTTTTAGAAAATGCTTCTAAACTTTCAGAAAAACTAAAAACATTCGAGTAAGAAAGATTAAACTTTCTTACTTAGATAAAATATCTGCCTTGCCATTTATTATGGCAACACAATGCTCATAATGAGCCGCATTTAAACCATCTTTGCTTCCTGCTTCCCAATTGCCTTTTAAATGTACCGGCGTGCCATCTTTTTGACACACCATAGGCTCTATGCAAAATACCATACCATTTTTGATTTTAGGTCCGCTTTTTGCACTAGCGCCTGGTTCTAAATAATTTGGAATTTCAGGCTCACCATGGGGTTTTTTACCTATACCATGACCACAATAACCCTTCAAAGGCACAAAACCTCTTTTAATAATAAACTCACCAAGTTCATAAGAAAGCTCTTTAAAGCGCATACCCTCTTTGATAATATCTATAGCATAATACAAAGCATCTTTAGCACAAGCAATTAATGCTTCATCAGTAGCTGAAATTTTACCTATAGGTATAGTCCTTGCTGCATCCCCATAGTATCCATCTATGCAAGTACCTACATCAAGACCTAAAATATCACCTTCTTTTAAAACACGCTCATCGCCCACACCATGAATGCAAGCTTGATTAAGCGAGATACAAATACTGCCTGGAAAACCATACAAACCTTTAAAAGATGGTTTTGCACCATGATCAAGTATAAATTCTTCCGCTTTAATATCAATTTCTTTTAAACTCATACCTGGAACTATAATACCCTCTAGATAATCAAGCGTTCTAGCTACAAGCTCATTTGCCTTGCGTAGTTTTTCTATCTCTGCTGGTTTTTTGATTTCTATCATTTACATTTTCCTTAAAATTTTTAAAAATTTAGCATTTATGCGCTTTTAAAAGCTTTAAGGAAAAAACCTTAAGTTCTAAAACTTAAGGTTTTAACATACACTTGTAAGATTGGTAGCTAAACCACCTAAGGAGGTTTCTTTGTATTTTGAGTTCATATCCTTGCCGGTTTCATACATAGTTTTTATAACCTCATCAAGACTTACTTTTGGAGTTGATTTTCTACTCATTGCCATTCTAGCAGCTGAAATAGCTTTAATCGCTCCAAAGGCATTTCTTTCTATGCAAGGAATTTGCACTAAACCACTTACTGGATCACAAGTTAATCCTAAATGGTGTTCCATCGCAATTTCAGCAGCATTACAAGCTATCTTTGCATCAAAACCCATCACAGTAGCCATAGCTCCTGCTGCCATAGAACTTGCACTACCAATTTCAGCTTGACAGCCAGCTTCAGCACCACTTATGCTTGCATTTTTCTTATAAAAAGAACCTATTAACATAGCAGTTAGCAAAAAATTAATAGCCTTTTCATCATTAAAACCAACCGTATGGTTTTTAAGATAAAGCATTACAGCAGGTACAACAGCGCAAGCTCCATTAGTTGGAGCAGTTACTACTCTAGCTCCACTTGCATTTTCCTCTGCAATAGCAATAGCATATAAAGAAATAAAATCAATAATCCCCAAAGGATCGCTTGTCATAGCCAAACGCTCATTAAGCCCTTTTGCACGGCGTTTTAAATGTAAATTTCCTGGAAGAAAATCTGAACTTGGATGAATACCATTATAATAAACTTCTTGCATTACTTCCCAAATTTCTAAACAATAAGCTCTAATTTCTTCTTTAGTATGAAATTGAAGCTCGTATTCATAAGAAAGTTTTGCTAGATCCCATGATCTTTCTTCACAAATTTTTAAAGCATCACTTGCATTGTTAACATCAAGTTCTAATTTAGTATGTTTTTGCTCGCAAGCTCCGTCTTTGTGTTTTTGAAGCTCAGCTTCACTCATAACAAAACCACCACCCACTGAATAATAAATTTCTTCAGCAATGATTTCTCCATTTTCATCATAAGCGCTTACTTTTAACCCATTTTCATGTAAAGGTAAAAAGTCTTTTTCAAAAATCAAATCTTTATCATAATCAAAATTTAATTCTTTTTGAGCATTTAAAACCAAAATTTTATCTTGTAAAATTTTATTAAACACACGATCTTGCAAAGCAGCGTTGAGTTCTTTTGCTCTTAAGCCACTCAAACCCCATATAATAGCCTTATCACTTAAATGGCCTTTACCAGTAAGTGATAAAGAGCCATAAAGTCTGATTTGAATTTTTGTAATTTGTGTGATTTTATCTTTAATCTTTTCACAAAACATATTACCCGCTAGCATTGGTCCTAAGGTATGAGAAGATGAAGGACCAACACCAACTTTAAATATACTTAAATTACTACTCATTCATTAACACCTTAAAAAGTATAGATTACAGTGATGATTGTCAAAATACCTGTGATAAATACAAATGCATCTAAAGCTTTATTTTGGAATTTTTTCATTTTAGATACAGTATAAATTGCAATCATAGGCATTAAGAATAAGATTGCAGCAATAATTGGACCACCTAAGCTTTCAATAAAACCTAAAATGCTTGGATTTACATAAGCAGTAATTAACATAACAATATACATTACTAAAGTAGAATAAACTGCGATTTTTTTCAAATCAGGGTTTTCATTACCTGCTAATTTGCAGCATTTTCTAACTATACCATAAGCACCTTCTCTAGCACCAAAATAATGACCAAAGAATGAACTAGAAATTGCTAAAAATGCGATTAATGGACCACCATAAGAAATAAATGGATTATCAAGCTTATTAGCAAAATAAGAAAGCACAGGTATGTTTTGCGCTCTAGCTTCAGCAAGTTCAGCTGGAGTCAAAGAAAGCACACAAGATACCACAAAAAACATAACAAAAGCAAGCAACATTACAGAGGTTCTAAGCAAAATTTGATTTGCTTTTTGTACCGAATTTTCAGGATATTCTCTTTTTACACTTAGAGAAAAAGTAGAAATAGCCGGTGAGTGATTAAACGAAAACACTAAAACTGGTAAAGTTAGCCACACTATAGTGATAAATTCTTTCGTACCAGGAATAGCACTAAAACTTTCAAATGACCATTGTGGAATAAGATATAAAGAAAATAAAAATAAAATAGCACATAAAGGATACACAAGCCATTCGCATACTTTAGTGATTAATTCTTCACTAAAAAGCATAATAAGCATAAAAATACTTACCAAAACAAAAGCAAAAAGCGCTCTATAAAAAGGAAGTAAATTAGCTATAGTTTTTCCTTGCTCATTAACACTTGTTTGATACATAGCACTAATTACACTTGCAAAAGAACCATTTGGATCTAAAAGTGGCAAGAATTGATTATAAATAAAACTCTCAAAAGTATTAGTTATACCTACACAATACGCTAAACAAATTGGGAAAATTGCAAAGAAATAAAGCACAGAAATAAAAATACTTACTTTTCTACCAAAATACTCTTCAGCCGCATGAGTAATGTCTTTATCATTACCATTTGCTTGGCATACAAAACGACTTAAGGCTCTATGGCTTAAATACACCATTGGAAAAATAATCAAAGCCATCACAACAACTGGCCAAAAACCACCAACACCTGCCTTAATAGGTAAAAATAAAATCCCCGCACCAACTGCAGTCCCAAAAAGAGAAAGCATCCAACGCGTATCAAAAGAATTCCACTTAAGATTATCCACATTTTCTCCTTGTAAAAAATAATAAAAAAAGCTTTTACCTAAAAAACTTTTTGTATTATTTTACAAATACGCTCTGGAGTAATTTGGCATAATTTTTTCTCTTTCATTTAAAGCAACTGCGGCTTCATTTGCAAAATTTGGATTTCTTAGTAATTTTCTACCATAACAAACCAAATCACACACCCCACCCAAAAGCAAAGCCTCACCTTCACTAGCACTATTTATAAGACCTACACAAGATATAGGAATTTTAACAACTTCTTTTAAGGCCTTAGCATAAGGAGCTTGATAAAGTGGTGCTATGTTTGGCACTAAAGAAGGTTTATTGATATTTCCTCCTGCTGAAACATCTAACATATCAATACCTAATTTTTCTAAAATCAAGGCAAGTTTTTTACTATCTTCTAAATTCCAACCACCTTCTTGCCATTCCGTGGCTGAAATTCTTACAAATAAAGCAATATCAACTTCTTTTTTTATGCGCTTAATGATATCACACAAAAGACGTATTCTATTTTCAAAGCTACCCCCATATTCATCACCTCTTTGATTTGATAAAGGCGATAAAAACGAGCTAAGCAAATATCCATGAGCACTATGAAGCTCTACTGCGTCATAACCTGCTTCTTTAGCTCTTTTAGCACTTTGAATAAATTCTTGCTCAATTTGTAAAATTTCATCTTTGCTTAAAACATGAAGTTTGGAAAATTTTTCACTAAAAGCTATATTGCTTGGGGCTTTTGATATGGCTTCTTTACACGAATTTTTACGGCCACTGTGATTTAGCTGAATGGCAATTTTAGCACCAAAATGATGACAAAGCTCAACAAGCTCTTTATGTCCTTGAATTTGAAAATCTCCCCAAAGACCAATATCATTATCAGCTATTTTTGCATTTTCATTAATCGCACAAGCTTGAACTATGATAAGCCCAACACCACCCAAAGCTCTGGCTCCATAATGTATCAGGTGAAATTGATTAATCTTACCATCTAAAACTTGTGTTTCATACATATCCATAGGGGGCATTACAATGCGATTTTTTACATAAAAATTTCCAATCTTTAGCTCGCTTAAAAGTAAAGACATAATACCCCTTGAAATATTTTTATATTACTATAATAGAAAAAAATTAATTTTTCTTAAAATACATTGTATTTTTAATTGATATTGTAAATTTTAATAATTAATTATCAAAAAAATATTTTTTGAATATATTTTTTTATCTTAATAATAATATTTCAAATGTTAATTTTTCTATTTTTTTCAAAGAAAATGAAAATTTAAAATAAAAAAGTGTAAAAACCACACATTTTAATCAAATAAGCTTTTCTCAAAACACTTTAGCATAAAGCTTTTGCGGTGCAAGGGCGAATAACCAAATGCTTTAATTTTTTCTATATGAGCTTTTGTACCATAACCTTTGTGTTTATCAAAATCATAATGATTATATAATTTAGAAAAATAACACATTTTTTGATCACGACTTACCTTGGCTAATATACTAGCTGCCGAAACTTCTTGTACTTTCATATCAGCTTTAATCATGGTTTTTATACCTAAAACCCCATAATTTAAATTTCCATCATATAAAATCTCATCTTGATTAAAGTGTTTTTTTATGATTTTTAAAGCTAGTTGCAAACACTGACTAAGCCCCAAAGTATCAATCTGCAAAGGCGAAAAAGCAAGGATTAAAAAATTTGAACTAGAAAGAATTTGCTCATATAATTCTTTTCTTTTTTTTGCGCTTAATTTTTTAGAATCAGCCAAACCATCAATATTTTTTAAAAGCTTGCAAGCTCCTATGTGCATATCTCCAGCCAAAGCCCCACGTCCAGCCTCATCTACTCCAACTAAAGCCATTATCTTTCCTTTATAATGCTATATTTTTCTACTAAATTTTCTAAAGAATAATTCATATTAGCAGGAGAGCTTGAAGGGAGTTCAAAAAATTCTTGCTCAGGATAAAATTTAGCAAAATATTTACTTGCAACTTTACCTAATACACAAATTTTTTCTATATTTGCCTTATCTAAAATCATATTTATATCATTTGCTTTAGCATAAGAAATAGTTTTATCATCTGAATTTTTTATCTTGCAACTTGCTATAACATCCCAAAGTGCTATATGATTTGCTTTTAAAAAATCTTTTTGAACTTGTACTGTTTTTAACTCACACTCAAATAATATTTCAAAAATACGCCAAAAACGATTTTTGCTATGTTGATAATAAAAATTTTCTTCTCTTGATTTAATAGATGGGAAAGAACCTAGTATTAAAACTTTTGAGTTTTCATCAAAAAAAGGTTTGAAAGGATGAGTTAGAATTTGCATATTAAACCTTGATAAAAATAAAATATTTTATCATTTTTATCAAGGTTTTTAAAATTATCCTAAAAATTCGCGTTTGAAGTATTCTTTTGGAGCTTTGCATAAAGGACAGGCATTTGGTGCTTTTTTACCACGGTGTATATGCCCACAAACTTCACAAACCCATAACTCTTCTACTTCTGAGTTAAAGAAATCTTCTTCTTCAAGCATTTTTTTAAGCGCTAAATATTCTCTTTCATGTTCAATTTCTACTTTACCTATAGCTGTAAATAATCTTGCTATATTTCTTTTACCCTCATCTTCTGCGATTTTTGCAAAATTTGGATACATAGTAGTATGCTCATAGTTTTCACCCTCTGCTGCGCAGATTAAATTTTTAGCAGTTTCTTCTAAAGCTTTACCATCTACTAATTCATGATAAGCTTTAAATTCAGCTCTTGCGTGCCATTTTTCATTTTCTGCAGCTTCTCTAAAATGTTTTGCAATAGCATGCCAACCTTCTTCTTGAGCAATATCTGCAAATAAATCATATTTATTTCTTGCCATAGATTCGCCAGCAAAAGCTTTCATTAAATTTACAGCCGTTAAATCTTTAGTAATACACTCCATTTCTTGACCACAGCAACTAAGCTTTCCACCACCTACATTTTGTACTTCTACTTCATTGCCACATTTTTGGCATTTATAACTTTCATATTGTTTCATTTAATATCCTTGTGATTAATTAAGTAAGATTTTTATTGAAAAATCCACCCAAATGTTATTTTAGCATTTGGGTGTTAAAGGTTTTAGTATTTTAAGAAATATTCTTGGATTTTCTTAGGATCGCTTGTTTTAGTTAGAGCAAGCATTAATAATACTCTAGCTTTTTGAGGACTCATATCACCTGTATCAATGAAACCAAGTTTTGCATCAGCATCACTTACTGCAACTCTACCAGCTACTACGCGTGAGCTTACCGCTACATTAAGACCTTTTTTAAGCAATTCTTTTAACACATCTTTTTGATAATCATGAATACTACCAGCACCTGTTCCAGCTACAACTATACCTTTGGTTCCATTTTCAAACAAAGCTTTTGCTGCAACACCACTACCATCATTTGCATAACTATAAAGAATATCTACTTTTGGCAGTTCTTTTAGTTTGCTAACATCAAATGGAGATTTTTTGGTGTGTAATTTTGTATTAGTATTATAGAAAAATGCTTTTCCATCTACTATATAACCCATATCACCCATATCTGGTGAGCTAAATGCATTTACATTTAAACTATGAGTTTTCATAACGCCTCTAGCACTTTGAATTCTATCATTCATAGCCACCATTACGCCTTTATTTTTTGCTTGAGGATTTGCTGCTAATGCTACAGCGTTGTAAAGATTTTTAGGACCATCTGCACTAATTGCAGTTGATGGGCGCATTGCACCAACCAAAACAACAGGCTTGTCGCTTTTTACGGTTAAATTTAGGAAATATGCAGTTTCTTCCATAGTATCAGTACCATGAGTAATTACAACTCCATCTACATCAGATTTTAAAAGTCTATTAACTTCTTTAGCAAGTTTTAGCCAAATTTCATTTGTCATATCTTTGCTATCAATATTAGCAATTTGATCTCCGCTAATTACTGCCAAATCTTGAATTTGAGGTACTGCCTTAATCAAAGCATCAACCCCCAAAACTCCAGCTGTATAACCTGTAGTAGCTACTGAACTATCAATCGAACCAGCGATGGTTCCACCTGTAGCTAAAATCGCAACTTTTGGTTTTGCTTCCAAAATTCCTGCTCCTAAACTTAGTGCCATAGCTGCACACATTAACATTTTTTTCATGTTAGTCCTTTCATTAGAAATGATAAAGATTATAATGCAACTATGTTTAAATAAAAATAAATTATAAATATAAAAAATACTTTAGTAAACAACCATTAATTTAAAGCCATAAATTTGCAATTTTTTTTAGTTTTTCTACATCACTTGAAGCATAAAATTCAATATTAGCTTCTTCTTGGATTGATGTTAAGTTAAATTCTTGCTGTAATTGCAAAGCTATAGCTTCACCTGAATGAATAAGTTTTGTGTTTTTACCAAAATACTCTTCCAAAGAATGAGCGATTAAGGGAAAATGTGTGCATGCTAAGATTAAAGCATTAGGGTGAAATTTGAGCTTATTAAAATAATACTCAAAAGCAGCTTTTAAAAAATCTCCTTGAAAAATCCCTTCTTCAACCATAGGTACAAAAAGCCCAGTTGCTTTTTCTTCCACTTTTAAAAAACCTTCTTTGATTAAAGCTTGTTTATAAGCGTGAGAATCCACGGTAGCTTGTGTTGCAATGACTAATATATTAGAGTTTTTATCTTCTAAAGAGTTTTTAACCGCTAAAACTCCTGCTTCTATAACTCCAAGAACCGGAAATGGTGCATTTGCTTTTAGAATTTCTAAAGCATGCGCACTAACTGTATTACACGCAATAATAAGCATATCGACTTTTTTTTCTTTGAAAAATTCTAAAGCTTCTAGGGAAAATTTAATGATGGTTTCTTTATCTTTAACCCCATAAGGCACTCTTGCAGTATCCCCATAGTAAATATATTCTTTAAAAAGTTTTGCTTGAAGTAAAGATTTTAAAACACTAAGCCCACCTACACCGCTATCAAAAACGCCTAGTCTCATCAAAATCCTTTAAAAAGGAAGAAAGTAGAAAATCTACTTTCTTATAAGCCTACTGCACTTAAAGTTTGGTATTTATTCATATAAATTTGGGCTTCGATTTTTCTCATTGTATCAAGTGCTACTTGAACTACAATCAAAACAGAAGTTCCACCAAAATAAAAAGGCACACCAAACAACTTCACAATAAGCCATGGTAGTGTAGCTACAAGCCCTAAATAAATAGAACCTGACAAGGTAAGTCTTGACGCTACTTCATTAAGATAATTCGCAGTTCCTTCACCTGGTCTAATACCTGGTATGAAACCACCTTGTCTTTTAAGATTTTCAGCTATATCTTTTGCATTAAATACAATTGATGCATAAAAATACGCAAAGAAAATAACAAGTAAGAATGTTAAAATATGAAAGAAAAATCCATTTGGATTTAAAAAGTCATAAATTTTTAACACATATTCATTTGTACTTGTTTGTAAAATAGTACTTGGAAACATCAAAATCGCACTTGCAAAAATAGGAGGAATAACACCACTTAAGTTGATCTTAATAGGTATATAATTCATAATACGTTTGTTTTGATTTTGCATGATTACTTTTCTTGAGTAAGAAATAGGAATTCTTCTTTCTCCAAGTTCTACTACTATAATAGCCCAAATAGTAAGTAAAATTACAACTAAAATGGCAATGATAGTCAAGAAATTCATCTCACCTGTATTTACCAAATTTACTGTTCCACTAATTGCACCTGGAATTGTAGAAACAATACCACCAAAGATAATTAAAGAAATACCATTTCCTATACCGCGTTGAGTGATTTGCTCACCTATCCACATCAAAAGCATGGTACCTGCAAGCATAGAAACAGCAGAAAGTGCGATAAAAGTATTCATATCAATCATAATGGCTGATTGACCTGCTTTTCCATGAAGACTTTGTAAGCCTATAGAAACGCCTATACTTTGTATCAAAGTGATAGCTATAGTAGCATAACGGATAATTTGCATATATTTTTGCATACCATCGCGTTCTTTTTTCATTTTTCCTATATTAGGAAAAGTTGCCGCTAAAAGCTCCATAATAATCGAAGCAGTAATATAAGGCATAATGCCTAGAGAGATGATGCTAAGTCTTTCAGCAGCACCCCCACTAAACATATTAAACAAGCCTAATGCATTAGATGCATTAGAATCAAAAAATTCCTTGATAACACTGACATTAACCCCCGGAACTGGAACATAAGCTAATATTCTATAAGCGAATAAAAAAGCCAATGTTATGAGAATTTTATTTGTCAATGTTTTATTCATTATTTTTGTCCGCTAAAAGTAATCTTCTCGTCTTTAATTTTACTAGCAAGATCTTTAGCGCTTGCTCCAATAAGCTTAACTTTATTTACATTTTTTGAAAGCTTATGAATGCTATTGATTGTTTCAAATGTAATTTCGCTAAGCTCTTTGATTGCTGTGATTTTTTCAACATTAATCACATAAGGTTTTTCAAATTTAGAAGTAAAGCCTACCTTTGGTAAACGTCTTTGAAGTGGTTGTTGACCCCCTTCAAAACCTCTTTTTTCATTATAACCTTTTCTGGCAGTTTGGCCTTTTCCACCTTTAGTAGAAGTTTTACCCATACCACTACCTTGACCACGGCCTATTCTTTTGGTTTTATGTGTTGAACCTGGTGCTTTTGTTAAATTCATTGATTATCCTTTAAGCATTGTAAGTGCTTTGATAGTAGCACGCACAACATTTGCTGAATTATTTGAACCTAAAGACTTAGTTAAAATGTCTTTAATACCTGCAAGTTCCACGATAGGACGTGTTGAACCACCTGCAATAACCCCTGTACCTTCGCTTGCTGGTTTAAGTAAAATTCTACTTGCGTTGTATTTTACTTCTACATCATGAGGGATAGTTGAACCTTTTGTTTTAACTTCAACAATGTTTTTAAAAGCATCATCAACTGCTTTTCTTATAGCATCTGGAACTTCTTTAGCTTTTCCATAGCCCACACCAACTAAACCTTTTCTATTTCCAACGATAACTAAAGCAGTAAATCTAAATCTTCTACCACCTTTAACAACCTTAGTAACCCTGCCGATATCGACGATTACTTCTTCAAATTCTTCTCTATTATATTTTTCCATCGATCTTCCTTTTGGGTTATAGTTTGATTCCGTTTTCTCTTAGTGCTTCAGCTAAAGCTGCAATCACACCATGGTATAAATAACCATTTCTATCAAACACTGCTTCTTCTATGTTTTTAGCTTTTAAAACTTTTGCAAATTCAGCTGCTATTTTTTTAGCGCCTTCTTTATTTGCTTTAACACCAATTTTTCTTCCATCTACTGCTGCTAAAGTTACTGCTTTAACATCATCGATAGCTTGGATATATAAAGTTCTGTTTGATTTGAAAACAGAAACTCTTGGAAGAGCTTGTGTTCCTGAAATTTTTGCTCTAATTCTTTTTTTTCTTTTAATTCTTAAAGATATTTTTCTTTTTAATACATTTGCTCTCATATTCTATCCTTACTTCTTAGATGTCTTACCAGCTTTGCGGATAATACGCTCATCTGAATATTTAACACCTTTTCCTTTGTAAGGCTCAGGTGGTCTAAATTCACGAATTTGAGCAGCAACTTGACCTACCACTTGTTTATCACTACCTTTGATAATAACATTGTTTTTATCAACAGTAATTTCTATGCCTTCTGGAATAGCATAGTTGATAGGATGAGAAAAACCTAAAGCAAGTTCAAGAACTTTACCTTTTAACGCAGCTTTATAACCAACACCGTTGATTTCTAAAGTTTTGCTAAAACCATCAGTTAAGCCGATGATGATGTTTTGAGCTAAAGCTCTATAAGTTCCCCAATAAGCTCTACTTTGTCTATCTTCACCTTTAGGAGAGAAAAGAATTTGTCCTTCTTTAATCTCAACATTAACATTTGCTTTTGTATCAAGCTCTTTTGCTAAATTTCCTTTTTTGAATTTTAGCAAGTTACCTTCTAATTTTACTTCTACTCCACTTGGAATAGCAACTGGTTGTTTACCTATACGAGACATTCATTTTTCCTTTTTACTTGTCTACGATATGACTACTTTATAAGAATGGATACCGAATACCATAAAAAGTAGAAACTCTTACCAAATAGTACATAAAACTTCGCCGCCAACGCCTGCTTTGTAAGCTTCGTCGTTAGCTAAAACACCTTTTGAAGTGCTTACTACGATAGTACCATAACCGTTTTTAAATCTTTTGATCTCATCTTTGCCTTTATAAACACGACGACCAGGTTTAGAAATACGCTTAACTTCGTTAATTGCGCTTTTACCTTTTTCATCGTATTTTAAAACTACATTGATGAATTTCTTTTTATCCTCTTCAATAACATTAAAGCTTTCAATATAACCTTTAGCTTGGAAAATTCCAAGTAAAGCTTCGATAACTTTAGAATGCAAAAGTTGAGTAGTTTCTAATCTTCTCATCCCTGCATTTCTAATTCTTGTTAGTGAATCTGAAATTAAATCATTTATCATGGTTCTTTCCTCTTACCAACTTGCTTTTTTAAGACCAGGAATTAAACCTTCATTTGCCATTTTTCTTAAGCAAACTCTACAAATTCCAAAATCTCTATAAACTGAATGTGGTCTTCCACAAATTTGGCATCTAGTATACCCTCTAACGCTAAATTTAGGTTTGCGGGCAGCTTTTGCAATCATTGATTTTTTAGCCATATTACTTTCCTTTTGCAAATGGCACGCCAAATAATTCTAATAATTTTTGTGCCTCTTTATCTGATTTTGCTGTTGTAACGATAGAAATGTTCATACCATGAGTTCTTAAGATTTTATCATATTCAACTTCTGGGAACATTAACTGCTCATCTAAACCAAAGTTATAATTTCCTCTTCCATCAAAACCATCTCTTGGAAGACCTCTAAAGTCTTTAACACGAGGAAGAGCTATAGTAATAAGCTTATCTAAGAAAGCATACATATTGTCTTTTCTTAATGTTACCATTACACCTACTGGGAAGCCTTCTCTCACTTTAAAACCAGCAACTGATTTTTTAGCTTTTGTGATAACTGCTTTTTGTCCAGCAATCAATGAAATAGTATCTGCAACATTTTGTAATACTTTTTGATCTTTTGCTAATTCCCCAGCACCTACGCTGATTACAACTTTTTCAATAAAAGGAATAAGCATAGGATTTTTGATATCAAATTCTTTTACTAAAGCAGGTTTGATATTTTGAGTATATTTTTCTTTTAATCTCATCATCTTATTCTCCTGCCTTTGCTACATTTGAAATATCCATTGGCATTTCTTTATTGATAAAACCGCCGTTTGGATTTTTATCACTTGGCTTAACAGCTTTTTTAGCGATTTTGCAACCCTCAACAATTACTTTATTTGTTTTAGGAAATACTGCTAAAACTTTACCTGTTTTGCCTTTGTCATCGCCTGCGATAACTTTTACCATATCATTCTTTTTAATTTTTAATTTCATTACAACACCTCCGGTGCTAGTGAAACAATTTTCATAAAGCCACCATATCTTACTTCACGACCTACTGGTCCAAAAATACGCGTTCCGATAGGCTCTCTTTTAGCATCAAGAATAACTGCTGCATTTTCATCAAAACGAATTAAAGAACCATTATCTCTATGAATTTCTTTTTTAGTTCTAACGATAACTGCTTTTACTACTTGACCTTTTTTAACTTTACCATTTGGTAGAGCTTTTTTTACAGATGCAACGATTACATCACCAACAGTAGCGTATCTTCTTTTACTACCACCTAAAACCTTAATACACATTAATTCTTTTGCACCGCTATTATCAGCAACTGCAAGCCTAGTAAAACTTTGAATCATTACTCAACTCCTGCTGATACTATAGTTTTTAAGCGAAATGATTTTCTCTTAGAAAGTGGTCTACATTCAATAGCAACTACAGTATTTCCCACTTTAAGTTCATTTCTTTCATCATGAATTAAATATTTTTTAAAGCGTTTTACGATTTTTCTGTATTTTGGGTGAACCACTTTTCTTTCAACCAAAATTGTTGCTGTTTTATCTCCAGCAATTTGAACAACAACGCCTTGAATTTCTCTTTTAAATGCCATTTTCTATCCTTATTTTAAAGCGCTAATTGCAGTATTGATTCTAGCGATGTCTTTTTTAACTTCGCTAATCTCTTTAGGATTAGTTAGCTGCATTGTTTTTAGCTTTTGTCTTAAAGTAAATAAAAGCACCTTTTTTTCTTTTAGCATTGTTGCAAGCTCACCTGCTGTTTTATCTTTAATCTCAGTATATTTCATTTTGGCTCTCTCTTGTAACAAACTTAGTTTTAAATGGCAATTTGTGCATCGCTAAAGTTAAAGCTTGTCTTGCCATTTCTTCATTAACCCCTGCCATTTCATAAATGATACGACCTGGTTTAATGTTCATTACCCATTCCTCAACTGCACCTTTACCTTTACCCATACGAGTTTCTAAAGGTTTTTTAGTTAGAGGTTTATCTGGGAAAACTCTAATCCAAGTTTTACCTTGTCTTTTTACAAAACGAGTTAAAGCAATACGAGCTGCTTCGATTTGACGTGAATTAATACGGCCAGCTTCAGTTGCTTTTAGGGCAAAATCACCAAAAGTAAATTCAGTCCCTCTGTTGGCATAACCTCTGTTACGCCCTTTCATCATTTTACGATATTTTGTTCTTTTTGGCATTAACATGATTATTTACCTCTTCTTGCTCTTCTAGTTTTTTTAGCTGGAGCGTTTTCTTCGGTTTTTTCAGGTTGAACACCCTTTTGTAAAACTTCACCCTTGAAGATCCATACTTTAATACCTATGTTTCCATAAGTAGTATGTGCTTCTGCAAAACCATAATCGATTTTTGCTCTTAAAGTGTGAAGTGGAACACGACCTTCTAAGTACCATTCAGTTCTTGCCATTTCAGCACCACCTAAACGGCCTGAAACTGAAACTTTAATCCCTTTAGCACCTGCTTTTTGCGCTCCTTGAATTACTTTTTTCATTGCTCTTCTAAAAGCAATTCTTTTTTCAAGTTGAGTAGCAACACTTTCAGCTGCAAGCTGAGCTGAAGCACCTGCTTTTCTTTCTTCTTTGATATTGATATTAACTTCTTTTTTGATTAAATCTTGAAGTTCTTTTCTTAAAATATCAACATCACTACCTTTTTTACCAATAATAATCCCTGGTCTTGCAGCTACAACAGTTACTCTTAATTTTTTCGCTGTTCTTTCTACAAGAATTTGGCTAATTCCTGCATAATAAAGTTTTCTTTTTAAGAAAGTTCTGATTTTATAATCTTCACCAATATTTTCTGCTAAATTAGCTTTTGTAGGAAACCATCTTGATTCCCAATTTCTATTAATTCCTAGTCTTAAACCAATCGGATTTACTTTTTGTCCCATATTAGCTTTCCTTTTTCACTGATGCTTTTTTAGCTTTTGTAGTTTTTTCAGCACTTGCTTCTACTTTACTAACTTCTACCAAAATGTGTGAAGTTGGCTTTCTAATACGACTAGCACTTCCTCTAGCTCTTGGTCTAAATCTTTTTAAAACCGCACCAGCATCAACACGACAACTTGAAACAACAACTTCATTTGCTTCAAATCCGCCATTTGCTACAGCACTTGAAATAGCATTTGCTATAAATTTAGCACCTTTATTTGGCATAAATTTCAAACTAGCTAATGCAAGCTCTGCATTCATACCTTGAACTTCTCTAGCAATCAATCTCGCTTTAGTTGGAGATAATCTTATGAATTTAATTAACGCTCTACTCATAAATCTCCCTTACTTACCTATTTTTTTCTGAACAGAGCCTTTGTGACCCTTGAATGTTCTAGTAGGTGCAAATTCACCTAATTTGTAACCGATATGATTTTCAGTAACATATACTGGGATAAAGCTTTTTCCATTATGAACATTAAAAGTTAAACCTATCATATCAGGTATAATAGTGCTGCGTCTTGACCAAGTTTTAATTGGCTTACCATCGTTAGCTTTTTTAGCAGCGATGACTTTTTTCATTACATGGTCATCAACAAAAGGACCTTTTTTTAGTGACCTAGCCATCTTACTTTCCTTTTCTTCTTGAAATTATTAGCTTATCGCTAGCTTTTTTACGGCGAGTTTTAGCACCTTTAGTTGGTTTACCCCATGGAGTAACTGGATGACGGCCTGAATTTTTCTTACCTTCACCCCCACCGTGCGGGTGATCAACTGGGTTCATCGCAGAACCTCTTGTTTGAGGACGAATACCTCTATGGCGATTTCTACCAGCTTTACCGATAGTCACATTTGACCATTCTTCATTACCAACTTCACCGATACTTGCCATACATTCAGCTAAAACTTGTCTCATTTCACCACTTGCAAGTCTTAAGATAACGTATTTTTCTTCTTTACCCATTAATTGAGCATAAGCACCTGCTGAACGGATCATTTGACCGCCTTTGCCTGGTTTTAACTCGATATTGTGTACGATAGTACCCACTGGGATATTTCTTAATTTCATTGCATTACCTGGTTTAATGTCAAGTCCGCTTTCAGCAGCACAAACAACATCACCAACACTTAAACCTTTTGGTTGTAAGATGTATCTTTTTTCACCATCTCTATAAGAGATTAATGCAATACGACAATTTCTGTATGGATCGTACTCGATTGCTTCAACTTTACCTTCAATACCAAATTTTCTTCTTTTAAAATCTATAATTCTGTAAAGTTTTTTAGCACCTGCTTCTTTATGACGGCTTGTGATTCTACCATTATTGTTACGACCTGCATGAGCTGGAAGTTTTACAAGTAATGAACGCACACTAGCTTTTGCTGTGATATCATCAGAGCTTACACCTGTGATATATCTTCTACTTGGAGTATATGGTTTATAAGTTTTAATTGCCATCTTATGCCTCCGAACTTTCTAAGCTCACACCTTCTGGTAGCTTAACATAGAATTTTTTAAAGCTATTTCTTTGACCTTCACGACCTCTAAAACGCTTTACTTTTCCATCCATTTTTAAAGAATTAATTCTTACTGGAGTTACACCAAAATATTCTCTTAAAACTTCTTTTAGACCATTTTTAGTCATTTTTGGAGAAGTTTGAATAACTACAACACCTTGCTCTTGAAGGTTTAAGCTTTTTTCAGTGTAAAGTATTGTTTTTATATCAGTAATATCTGCCATTTTAACCCTCTTTTACGATAGATTCAAGCGCTGCTTTTTCAATGATAACAGCATTAAATACAGATACTAAATAAGCATTTACTTCGCTAATATCAACTACATAGCAATTTGCTAAGTTTCTAAAAGCAAGAAGTGTTTTTTCATCTAGTAAATCTTTTACAATTAAAGCATCTTTTAAACCAAGCTTTTTAATAACTGCATTTGCATCTTTTGTTTTACCGCTTTCAATGCTTAAACTATCTACTGAGAATAATGCATTGTTTTGTGCTTTATCAGCCAATGCTCTTTCAAGCGCTAAGCGTTTTTGTTTTTTATTAACTTTTTGGAAATAGTTACGATTGTTTGTAGGACCAAATGCCACAGCACCACCAACCCAAACATTCGTTCTTGTTGAACCTGCTCTTGCACCACCACGACCTTTTTGTCTCCATGGTTTTTTACCACCACCGCTTACATCGCTTCTACCTTTAGTATGAGCTGTGTTTGCTCTAAGGCTAGCAAGATAAGATTTTACATATAAATAAAGGTTGTGAGGATTAACTTCTGCATATTTTGCTGGAAGATCGAGTTCACTAGCTTTTTCAAATTTATCATTTAAAACAGTTACTTTACTCATTTTGCAATCCTTATTTTACCCATAGCACCATTAAATCCTGGTACTGCACCTTTTACTACTAAGATGCCATTTTCTTCATCAAATGAAACTACTTCATTTTTAACAGTAACTTTTACATTACCATAATGACCTGCCATTTTCATACCTGGTTGAACACGACCTGGCCATTCGCGGTTACCGATTGATCCGTGACGTCTGTGGAATCTTGAACCGTGACTTGCAGGACCTCCGGCAAATCCGTGTCTTTTAACAACCCCACTATAACCTCTACCTTTAGAATTAAAGCTTACTTTTAAAATAGAAGCTTCTTTTAAAGGATTAAGATCAATATCACCTGCTTCTGTGTTTGCTACTTCTAAAGAAGCAAATCTATTATATTCAGCTGAAAGATTGTATTTTTTTTGCTGACCTGCAATGCATTTATTATTTGCTTTGCCTTTTACATAAGCAACCAAAGCTTTTCCATTTTCTACTTCACATACTTTAGTTTGAACAAGTTTAAGTAAGGTTACAGGAATGCTTGGTGTGCTGATTGTTCTACTCATACCAATTTTTTCTACAATGTATTCCATATTCTATCCTTATTTACCCATAGCTCTTACTTCAACATTGACCTCTGGAGCCAAGTCAAGCTTAGTGAGTGAATCTACTGTATCTGGAGTAGCTGCTACAATATCAAGCATACGAGCATGAATTCTCATCTCAAATTGTTCGCGTGAATCTTTATTGATGTGTGGAGATTTCAAAACTGTGTATCTTTTGATTTTTGTAGGCATTGGCACTGGACCTCTGATGTCAGCACCTGTTCTTTTAACAGCTTCTACAATTGCTGCAACTGTGCGATCTAGAACTCTGTGGTCATAAGCTTTTAGCTTAAGCCTGATTCTTTCCATATTTTTTCCTTTGTAAAGAACTCGTTAGACCCATAAGAATCTAACCACCATATAAAATGATGTTGAGATTATATAAAAACATACTTTGCTATGTCAAGAAATTTATGCATTTTTTTTAATTATTTTCCTTTTAAAAAGGATAAAAATTAAATTTTATAAAATTTATCAGATTTTTTATGCATTAAGAAAATCTAAGAAAAAATATAGTATGATTTCAAAATCTAAAGGGGCATTAGCTCAGCTGGGAGAGCACAACGCTGGCAGCGTTGGGGTCAGCGGTTCGAACCCGCTATGCTCCACCATTTAGTATAAAGAAATCTATGAAATCACTACAATTTTTTTACGATAATTACCCAAAATTTCAAAAATTTGATGAAAGAAAAATTCAAATCCAAACCCATAAAAACATCATCATAAAAGGTGGTTTTGCAAGTGGTAAGAAAAATTTGATTTTAAATTTTTTGTCTTTATATAAAGCAGAAAATATACTCTTTATTGATTGTGATGATTTAAAATTTCAAGCAAGTGCTTTAATAAATTTAAATTCGTTTTTAACTTATAATCCACAGATTAAATTTTTAGCACTTTGTAACTTTACTCATGATTTTGACTTTGCTAGTTTAAAACACCTTAATTTACAAATCATAATAAGCGTTTGTGATAGTAATTTTTGCTTAGATCAGTTTGAAGAACTTCATTTAGATTATTTAGACTTTGAAGAATTTTTAAGCCTAAACAAAAAATATGCTGATACCAAAACCATGGTAAGTTATTTTTTACACACAGGACGCAATGTGATTTTAAATCACAACTTTAACACAAACTCATCATACTTAAAAAGCTTTTATACCCCATTAGAGCTTACTATACTCAAACAAATTGCCTTAGAACTTGGGAGTGAATTTAGCGTTAATG
This sequence comes from Campylobacter sp. LMG 7929, assembly GCF_024723595.1. NCBI lineage: Bacteria > Pseudomonadati > Campylobacterota > Epsilonproteobacteria > Campylobacterales > Campylobacteraceae > Campylobacter > Campylobacter sp. LMG 7929. Next base: position 67,832 of record NZ_JANQCY010000002.1, read on the forward strand.
AGTTATTAAAAACTCTAAAAAACAGTATAAAAATTTCCAAAGATACCTTATATAAAAGCATAGAAAAACTAGAATCAAACTACACTTTGTATTTTGTAAAAAATCTTGAAAAGAATTTAAAAAAAGTATATTTTTGGGACTTTTCACTAAAAAATTCTCTAAGCATACAAAAAGACTTTAGCGCTTTGTTTGAAAATTTAATTTTAAGTGAGTTGTTTAAATTTAAACAAGAAATTTTTTATACTAAGCATTTTGATTTTTACTTACCAAGTCTTAAAAATGCATTTTTATGCTCACCCTTTAAAGATAAAGATTTACTTAGCTTAAAAGTCAAAAAAATCCTTAGTAAAAATCAACTTGCACTTTCGACTATTTATATCATCACGCTTTCACAAAGAGATGAGTTTTTCGTTGAAGGGGTGCGCGTGATGATTTTACCTTTTGATGAGTGGGCTTTGGGTAATTAATCTAACTCATCAAGCTTATATTGCTCGATGATAGATAAAATAAGCTTAGTGTAATTACTTTTAATCTCTGAATATTTTTCTAAGTGGCTTGCCGCTTCTTTACCATCAAGTTTTTCATTTTGATTTATAGCATCCCACCGCCAAGCTCTAAATTCCTTATAAGCATCGTGGCGATTTAAATTAAGCAAGTACGAATCCACACTTTCTTGCAAGCTATCAAATATACGAATTTTGTGAGTTTTACCCTCGCCTCTTTCCTTTGGCACTAAACCTTTTTCACCCCAAGTCCATTCTCCAAATAAATTATTTGCCTCTTTAGCAAAACGACTTGTACCAGTTGCACTTTCAATAATAGCTTGAGCTATGGCTAAAGACTTTGGCACCTTTTGGATACGCATTTGATATTCTTTGTGATCGTATAAATTTTTAACACGGTATTTTTCCTTCAAAGACCATAGTTTTTGCACAGCATTAGTATTTAGCTTTCTAAAATTATTCTTTATAGCTTCTTTAAAGAAAAATTCTATAAATTCTTTTTCCTTTTCTATCTCTTTAAAAGAAACATCCAATAAAGCATTAATTTTTTTGATAAAAACCTCACGCTTTTCTTTTATACTTAAAGCATAATATTGCTCATCAAAACCTGCTATAAATTCAGCTTTTAAAAATAAAACACTACTAAGTAAAATTATAATCAGCTTCAAAACAGCACTTTACCTTTCCTCTAAAAAATATTTGATCCTCTTCTAATCTAAAATACAAACTTTCATTACTTTTTGGCTTTACCAAAATATCATCTTTTACCTCTTGATTTAAATACGCTAGATAAAAACAAGCCCCCATACCCGTACCACAAGCTAAAGTCTCATCTTCTACTCCACGTTCATAAGTTCTAACTCTTATAAATTCATCATCTTCTACTTTGGCAAAGTTAACATTTGCATTGTATCTTTTACGCACTTCTTTGCATAAATTTACATCAAATTTGTTTAAATCATCAACAAAGGTTACTATATGCGGAACACCAGTATTACAGCCTTGCCAAATTCTACCTTTATACTCAAAAGCTTCTTTAATATCCTTTACCCCGCTAAGTTTGATTTCAACTATATCATCATCAACAAAAGATTTTATAAGTCCTGCGCCGGTTAAGAAATTTAAATATTGAGACTTTTTTAAATAATGATGAGCAAAATGAGCTGCTGCGCGTGAGCCATTACCGCACATACTTGCCTTACTCCCATCACAATTATAAAATTCCCATTCAAAATCATATCTATCATGAGGCACAACTACTATAAGCCCATCAGCACCTATGCCTTCATAACGATTACAAAGAATTTTAGCCAATTCGCTACGATCTTTTTTTTCACTATCTGCAAACACCACAAAATCATTCCCGCTAGCACAGTACTTGTAAAATTTCATTTTTCAACCTTTAAAGTGTGTTTTAAAAAATTTAGCACATTTTTCTCAAAATTTTCATAACCTGAGGTATTTTTTATCACAAAATCTGCTTTTTTTAGTTTTTCTTCTATATCAAGTTGTAAATTAATTCTTTTTAAGGCTTCGTTTTTATCTAAATTATCTCTTTGCATTAATCTTTGAAGCAAAAGTTCTTTTGGAGCATAAATTAATATACTTTTTCCTAAATTTTGATAGTGATTATTTTCAAAAAATAAAGGCAGTTCTATAAAAAAAGCCTTGTTTTTTTTATCTAAAATTTGAGCTTTTTGTAAAATAACTTCTTTGATTTTAGGATGTAAAAAATCTTCTAGCTTTTTTTTAGCATTTAAGTCGTTAAATACAATAGTTCCAAGTTTTTTTCTATCTATTTTTCCTGCTATGATTAAATCATCATTATCAAAAAGCTTAGCTATGGAATTTGCATTTTCATTTAAAAGCTCATGAGCTATCACATCTGCGCTTAAAGTATCAAAACCCAAATTTTGAACTATTTTTATAAAGCTTGACTTTCCACCCGCTATACTTGAAGTTACAAAATAAGCATTTTGCATAATTTAGCCTTAAAACATTTTTAGTTAAAATACCTTTTAAATTCTTAAAGGAAGATAAATGAATATAAGCTATGAAGATGCGGGCGTAAGTATAGACAATGGCAATGCTTTTGTAGAAGCAATCAAGCCTTTAGTAAAAGAAACTTTTAATGAAAATGTTTTAGGTGGCATAGGCTCTTTTTCGGGTGCTTTTGCTATGCCAAGTGGTTTTAAAAATCCTGTTATACTAGCAGCAACTGATGGAGTGGGCACGAAGTTGCGCCTTGCTATTGATAGTCAAAAATTTGACACTATAGGTGAGGACTTAGTAGCAATGTGCGTGAATGATTTAATTTGTAATTTTGCTACGCCTTTGTTTTTTTTAGACTATTATGCAACTGCAAAATTAGATGTAGAAGTAGCTAAAAAAGTCGTAGCAGGGATTGCTAATGGTTGTAAAAAAGCAAATTGTGCCTTAATAGGCGGAGAAACTGCCGAAATGCCTGGAATGTATCATAGCAATGATTTTGACTTAGCAGGTTTTTCAGTGGGTATGGCCGAAAAAGATGAAATCGATAGAAGAAATTTTGTAAAAAATGGAGATATTTTACTAGCTCTACCTAGTAGCGGGCTTCATTCTAATGGATATTCTTTAGCTAGAAAAGTATTATTTGAAGCACAAAAGCTTAAGTTTGATGATAAAATAGAGGGTAAAAATTTAATCGATATTTTACTTGAACCTACAAGAATTTACGTAAAAGACTTTTTAAAATTAAAACCATTCATCAATGCACTAGCTCATATAACAGGTGGTGGATTGGTGGAAAATTTACCTAGAGTTTTCCCAAGAGGAATAGGTGCAATCATCAGAAAACATCATCTAAAAACTCCTGAAATTTTTTACCAAATAGGCCAAAGTGTAGAAGAGGCTGAAATGTATAGAAGCTTTAATATGGGTGTGGGTTTAGTTATGGTGGTAGATCCATCTAATGTAGGAAAAGTTTTAGAAAGCTCGGACGCTTATGTAATAGGCGAAGTTGTATTAAATGAAAGGGTTGTTTTAGAGTGATAGCTTAAAAGCTATCACTCTAAATTTATGCAAAATACCAAGCTATTAGGATATTTAAAGCCATTCCTACAAGCAACATAGGAGTAGATCTTTTAACAATAGCTATAGGATCTAATTTTGCAAAGCCTGCTAAGGCTAAAATTCCACCCGATATCGGCGAGGCAGCACGCCCTAAACAAGAAGCAATCTCAAGTGGCAAAGCTAGTGAGATAGGATTAATCCCTAGTTTTTGAGCAATATCTGGAGCAAGTCTTCCAAAAGCATTAAAAGCAGCAATCCCACTACCCATAATCACACTTGCAAAATACACAATAAAGCTTAAAACTATAATAGTAAGCAACACAGCAGAAGCTCCCATAGAAGAAACTGCTAAGGCTAAATGTTCTATACCCTTTAATGCTTTAATACCTTCTGCAAAAATAGAAGCTGCAATGATAATACAAACAACACTTACAAAAATTTCTGCCATAGCTTTTAGTATCACCATCAAATCATCTGCAAGTTTTTTTGCATCTTTATATCTAACATACTCTAAAATAAAAACCAAACTTATACTTAAAAAATTGGCGCTCACCACATCTAGCTTCACTTTATATCCATATAAATTTGCAAAATAAGCACCAAATAAAAACACTATAGGAAGCCAAGGCAAGAAAATATAAAATAAAGGACAATTTGGGTTTTTTATTTCCATGTGTTCGATATTATCCACAACGCCTTTTGCTAAGTCTTTTTTATCCATATAACTATAATAAAACGGAATAAGCAAAGCTATCACAACAACATAAGCTATAACAGGATAAATTTGGTATTCAAAAAACATAGCAACAACATTTTCAATGCCTACCATATCTGCTAAATTTATAGAATTTCCATCTTTAGGACCATAATCAAGTGCAATTAATGATAAAACCGATACAGCAGTGATAGGACGAATTCCAATGGCGATTAAAACAGGATAAATCGAAGCAAGCAACAAAAGTAACAATCCTGTGTAACTTGAAATAACTATTTTTAAAGCCATACCCACTACAAAAGTTCCACTTAAAACTAGGTATTTATTTTTAATCTTGCCTAGTGGTTTATTTGCTACAAAAGCTAACTTTGCCGAAGCATTAATATGCTTCATATAAGCCGCAAAACCTGCAACAGACATTATAATAAGCCCCACACCAGCTAAATTTGTCTTAAAAGTTTGAGTTACAAAACCAAAGACATCAAAAACAGGATTTCCCAAGCTTTGTTTTAGCACAGACTCACCAGTTGCTAAAGAAATGATGATTAAGATAATAATACCCGAGAGAAAAAAAGTAAAGATAGGGTTGTATTTTTTAAGAATAAAATAGGCTACTAAAAATACACAAAATAAAGTAGCCACGACAGAAAGAAAAACCTCCATAAAACCTCCTAATTTTTGTATTTAGTCTATTTTACGGGGTTTTTCTTAAAAAAACTTGATTATTTTACAGGGTGAAGTTCGTTTGCATAGAAGCTTACTGAGTTCATACCTTCTTTAATAGCCCATTCATAAGCTTTTGCTACAAATTCCCAGTTAATGTGCGCGTAGAATTTTTCTAAATACGCAGGGCGCGCATTGCGGTGATCTACATAGTAAGCATGCTCCCATACATCAACTACTAAAAGCGGAACTTTACCTTCAGTGATAGGTGTAGCAGCATTGCTTGTAGCTACTAGTTCTAATTTTTGATTTTGAGTGTTATAAACTAACCAAAACCAACCAGAACCAAATACCCCTGTAGCTCCTTTGATAAATTCTTCTTTTAAATTTTCCATAGAGCCAAAGTCTTTTTCAACTGCTGCTTTAAACTCATCACTCAAAGAACAGCCACAGCCACAGCATGTTTTTGGCTTAATGCAATCAAAATAAAAGTCATGATTATACACTTGAGCAGCGTTGTTAAAAACTCCACCATTTGAATTTTGTATGATATAAACTAAATCTTTTCCTACAAATTCAGTATCTTTGATAAGATTGTTTAGGTTGTTTACATAAGTTTGGTGGTGTTTGCCATGATGAAATGCAAAAGTTTCTGCACTTAAAAAGTCTCCAAAAGCGTCTGCTTCATAAGGTAGTTTTCTTAATTCAAACATATTGTTCTCCTTTTTTAAATTTATGGATATTCTAACATAGTTAAATTAAAAAAGACTAAATGAGTCTTTATTTTTCAAAAAGTATTACTTTGCCTTGCTCTAAGCTTTTTGCTACATCGATAATGCGTTGATTTTTACTACCTTTAAATTTTAAAGATAAGTCTTTTTGCTCTAAAATAAACTTCCCATCTATCAAAACATCGGCTAAGATAAGTAATTCTTTTTTTGATTTTTCTTGCAACAACTCTTCATAAGTAAAGCCTGTATATATGGTAAGATCAAGCCCTAAAGCCTTAATGTGTTTTGCTAGAATGCTTAAATTTTTTGCTTGCATAAAAGGCTCTCCACCACTAAAAGTAACACCTTGAAGCAAAGGATTTTTACAAATCTCATCATATAAACTCGCTAAATCTTGCAAATATCCTTTGTTAAAATCGTGCGTTTGTGGGTTATGACAGCCTTTGCAATGATGGGGGCAACCTTGAGTAAAAATCACATAACGCAAACCATAGCCATCGACTATGGATTCTTTTATAACACCAGCTAATCTAAGAAAAATCGTGTTTAATTCTTGCATGAACTTCAGCTTTTTTAGCGTCATTAAAACGATCAAGCGTTCCTACTAAATAGCCTGTGATTCTTCTTATGCGTTCGAATTTAATATCATCTTCTTTTCTATGGCACTTTGGACAAAACTCATCTATCACACCACTATAACCACACACTGGATCCCTATCTAGTGGGAAATTAATCGAGCCATAGCCTATATTGTTTTCTTTCATACATTTTATAATGCGTTCAAAACTTTCTAAATTCTTACTCACATCGCCATTTAATTCTACATAAGTAATATGCCCGCCATTATTTAGCTCATGATATGGGGCTTCTATTTGAATTTTTTCATATATGCTAATAGGAAAATCTACAGGAATATGAAAAGAATTGGTATAAAAATCTTTATCGGTTATGCCTTTTAAAATGCCGTATTTTTTTTGATCTAGTTTTAAAAATCTTCCACTTAAACCCTCAGCTGGGGTAGCTATGAGTGAAAAATTAAGCTTATCTTTGAGTGCTTTTTCATCGACAAATTCACGCATAAAACGCACTATTTGTAAGCCAAGTTCTCTTGCTTCTTGGCTTTGTCCATGATGAGAACCTATCAAAGCTATTAAACTCTCACAAAGTCCTATATAACCTATAGCCAAAGTCCCATGTGCTATGATTTTTTCTACGCTATCATTTTCTTTTAAAGAATCTGAATCTATCCAAATTCCCTCGCCCATTAAAAATGGGAAATTCTTAACCTTTTTTAGACTTTGAATTTTATATCTATGAAGTAATTGCTCGTACACAAGCTCTAATTTTTCTTTTAAAAGTGAGTAAAAAAGCTCTAAATTTCCTTTAGCTTCTATAGCTAAACGCACAAGGTTTATACTTGTAAAGCTTAAATTTCCTCTGCCACTTGTGATTTCTTTGCTCTCATCATAAACATTTGCCATAACCCTAGTTCTACAACCCATATAAGCCACTTCACTATTATAATCGCCCTTTTTATAGTATTTTGCGTTAAAACTTGCATCTAAAAAGCTAAAATTTGGAAAAAGTCTTTTAGAAGCACATTCTATAGCAAGTTTAAAAAGCTTATAGTTTGGGTCTTTTTCATTATAATTAACACCCTCTTTTACTTTAAAAATTTGCACAGGGAAAATCGGTGTTTCGCCATTTCCTAAGCCTTTCATCGTGGCTTTTAGTAAATTTTCTATCACCATTTGCCCTTCAAAAGATATATCGGTGCCATAATTTAGCGTGCTAAAAGGCACTTGAGCTCCTGCTCTTGAGTTCATAGTATTAAGATTATGCACTAAAGCCTCCATAGCTTGAAAAGTCGCATCTTGGGTTTGCTTTAATGCTCTTTTATAAGCATAAGCATTTGCTTGCTTTAAAAAATTCTCATCACTATTTAAATCAAGCCTTAAAAGCTCTTTGAAGCATTCTGTTTCGCTAAAAGCTTGAAAATTAGCATTTTTAAAGCATTGCTCATCTAAACTTTGTTCTAATTTTATTTCAAAAAAAGCATTTATAGCCTTTTTATACTCTTTTTGAAAAGTCTTTGCCACGCCTTTTGCCATAGCAAAATCAAAATTGGGTATAGACTGGCCTCCATGCATTTCATTTTGATTAGCCTGCAAGGCAATGCAAGCTAAAGAAGCATAAGATCTGATATCATTTGGCTCACGCAAGCTTCCATGTCCTGTGCTAAAACCATTTTCAAAAAGCTTTAATAAGTCTATTTGACAGCAAGTTTGTGTTAGCATATAAAAGTCTTTATCGTGTATGTGTATATCGCCGTTTTTGTGTGCATTTGCGATATGTTTTGGCAAAATACACTCATCTACATAGTATTTTGCGCCTTCTGAGCCATATTTTAACATCATACCCATAGCGCTATCTGAATTAATATTTGCATTTTCTCTTTTTAAGTCAGCTTCTTTAGAATCTTTAAAAGTTAAATCATCATACAAACTTAGCAAATCATGGCTACCATTGCGAATTTGTGCTCTTTTTTGACGGTATAAAATATAAGATTTTGCAGTATTGACTAAGGCATTTTTGATTAAAACTTCTTCAACTTTATCTTGAATTTGTTCTACTTGTATGTGTTTTTCATCCAGTAAAGCTACAACCTCATCGCAAAGTTTATCTAAAAAATCATTATTTAATTTTTCATCTGTGGAATTTATATTGGCTTTAAAAATGGCATTTTTGATTTTAAAAATATCAAATGCAACTTGGCTTTCATCTCTTTTTATAATAAATTTTATTCTCATGGAAATTTTCCTAAAAAATAATCTCTAAGCACTATAAAATAGCACTTTTAAAAGATAAGTTTAGTACAAAAACTTGATGAAAAACTTAAAGAAATAAAAGAAAAATTCACACAAAAAATGTGTGAATTTGATTATTTTAACTCCACGCCTTTTACAGCATAAAGTTTATCAATACCACGATTTCCAAACATTTTATCAGTATTACAATCTCTTTGGATATTCCACTCATCTAGCTCGTGGTGAAAATTTTTACAATTATGGAAAAGATAGGCCATGGTAATTACATTTTGTACATCCCAGCTTGCCACATTATGCTCATACGCATGGCAGTTTTCAAAACAATGTGCCATTCTGATTACATTAGAGGTTTTCCAGTGCAATAAAGAATGATTAAATTTAACACAATTAAAAAACATATAAGACATATCTTTTAAATTTTGTGTATTCCACTTTGATAAGTCTTTGTTGAAATTTTTGCAGTTAAAAAACATACTTGCCATATTTTCGACATTTGAAACATCCCAGCGTGATAAGTCTGCATTAAAACTTTCACAACAATAAAACATATAAGACATATCTTTAGCCTTAGATACATCCCAACACTCAATACCCAAAAAATCTTTTCTAGTAGAACAATAAAAAACGAATGAAAAATCTTCTATCAAAGAAACATCAATATCTCTTAGAGAAATTCTTTCATTGTGCACCAAATTCATCAACTCATTTTTGTTTTTAACTTTATACATTTTGTCCCTCCTTTTTGTATATTTTAAAAAACAAGTGTGAAGTCAATATAAATTTAATGAAATTAAACAAAAGATTTGGAATATTAATAATTATTAATTTAAAATTAACTTAATATAAATATATATTTACAAAATAATAAATAATTATAAATAAATAGATGAATTTTAATAAAAAATAATACTGTGGAGAAAAATATAGAGTGGTGACCCATACGAGACTCGAACTCGTGTTACCGCCGTGAAAGGGCGATGTCCTAACCGCTAGACGAATGGGCCAATTTACAGTTTGGAGACAAAATTATAGCAATTTTTACTTAATAATTATTTAAGACATCAAAAAATGCCTTAAATATCTATTTCTATCCCTACAGGAGCATGATCTGAACCAAAAATATCATCTCTTATAAAGGCATTTTTGAGCTTATCTTTTAAGCCATTAGAAATGAAAAAATAATCAATCCTCCAGCCCACATTTCTTTCTCTTGCCTTCATTCTATAGCTCCACCACGAATACTTTTCTTTAACATCGCCATTTATATGTCTAAAAGTATCTATAAAGCCTAATTTTAATAAATCATCTATCCAAGCACGCTCAATCGGCAAAAAGCCTGAAGTCTTTTCATTAGCTTTTGGATGAGTTAAATCTATCTCACGGTGAGCAGTATTTACATCTCCACATATTATAATTTCTTTTCCTTCTTTTAAAAGCTTATCTAAATACACTAAAAAATCATTATAAAATTTCATTTTAAAGTTTAAACGCTCTTCATCTTTTTGACCATTTGGAAAGTAAATATTAAACAAAACTACATTTTTAAAGCTATGTTCTAAAACCCTACCCTCATCATCATCAAAAAATTCACATTTTTTGACTTCACTATCAAAATTACACAAACTCATTACACCAGAATACCCTGCTCTTTTAGCACTATTTGAATACATATGTTTAAAAGGATATTCATAAATTCTTTTTGGAAATTTATCCTCGTGTGCTTTGATTTCTTGAAAACCTATAAAATCGATTTCTTCTTTTTCAATCCAATCCAGTGCGTTTTTATCACAAATTGCCCTTAGGCCATTTACATTCCATGATAATAATTTCATAAAATACCTTTACCAATCTTCTTTTGTTGCTATTTTATATGTGATTTATTAATTTTATTCAAATAGACTAAGTTTTTATTTTATTCCAAAGGAAAAAAATGCACCTAAAACTTTCATGGACAAAATTTACCCTGCTTAATACGATTTTTATCATGGCGTTTAATTTCCCGTTGTTTGAGTTTGTATATGAAAAGATAGATCAAAACACTATGCTTTTTAGTGTGTTTTTTGGAATTTATTTTTTCTTGGTTTTGAGTGTTTTATCTTTGGCATATTTTCCCTATATCACCAAAATTTTAAGCATATTTTTACTTAGCACTTGTGCTATTTGTAGTTATTTTGTTAGTAATTATGGGGTTTTAATCGATGATCATATGATACAAAATGTCGTTGAAACAGACAATAGAGAGTTTTTTTCTTATTTTAATTTTTCCTTTGCTTTGTATATTTTAGCCTTTGTGATTTTTCCTAGTTTGCTTGTGATTTTTACTGAGATTGATTATCAAAGATATTTTTTCAAAAAAAGTGTATTATTTTTGACTTCTTTGGTGTTTTGCTTTGCTTTAGTAGCTCTTAGCTCAAAAACACTTTTGCCTTTTTTAAGATCACACAATATCGTTAGAATGTATAATTTGCCATTTTACCCAATATACTCAAGCATAGAATTTACAAAGAAAAAGCTAGCAGGTAAAAAAGAACTAACTATCATTTCAAATGATGCAAGTTTAAAAGACACCAATACAACTAAGCTTATGATTTTAGTCATAGGTGAAACTGCTAGAGCGAGTAATTATTCTTTAGGTGGATATAGCACAAATGATACGAATTTTTATACCAAAAATGAACCAAATTTAGTGTATTTTAACAATATAAGCTCATGTGGGACTGCTACTGCAAGAAGTTTACCTTGTATGTTTTCAAGACACAAAAGAGTAAATTTTGAAGATGGATTATACGAAGAAAATGTTTTAGATATCTTGCAAAAGGTTGGAATACAAGGTGTTTGGTTTGGTAATAACTCAGGGGGCTGTAAAGGAAATTGCGATCGTATAAAACACAAACTCATTGCAAAAGACTATGATGAGAGCTTACTTGAACTTGTAAAACAAGAACTTGAAAATACAAATTCAAATAAAATCATCGTTGTACATTTACAAGGCTCACATGGGCCAACTTACTACAAACGTTATCCAAATGCATTTAAAAAATTTATGCCAACATGTGATACAAACGAGCTAAATACCTGCTCACACGAACAAATCATCAACACCTATGATAATACTTTACTTTATACAGACTTTATTATAAAAAGCCTTATAGATATGCTTAAGCAAAATCCTACCAAAGAAGCTTCTTTACTTTATTTATCAGATCATGGGGAGAGTTTAGGTGAAAATGGAATTTATCTTCATGGTATGCCTTATTTAATAGCACCAAAAGATCAAAAACACATACCGATGATATTTTGGAGTAAAGATAACAAATTAAGCCAAGATTTACAAAGCAAAAAAGACTATAAACTTTCTCAAGATAATCTTTTTTCAAGCTTACTGGGGTATTTTGGTGCAAATAGCAAAGAATATGAGGCAAATTATGATATATTTAGCAAAAATTTAAAGGAAAATCCTTAATGAAGCCGAAATATTCTTTATTTAAAAATGCAAGCTATGCCTTTAGTGGAATTAAATTTTTACTCCAAGATGAAATGGCTTTTAGGATAGAATTTGCCATTATTTTACCTTTGATTTTTGCAAGCTTATTTTTACCTGTGAGTTTTTTAGAGCATTTTGTGCTTGTATTTGTTTTGGTACTAATTTTAATCGTAGAAGCACTAAATTCTGCCATAGAAGCTTGTGTAGATCTTTGCACGAGCGAATTTCACATCTTAGCTAAAAAAGCAAAAGATTGTGCGAGTGCTGGGGTGTTTTTTAGCGTGGTTTTAGCTATAATTACTTGGAGTTTTATTCTTTTTGATTTGGTTAGAGAATGGATGATAAAGTAAAAACACTATGCATAAAAATCTTTGGTAAAAAACGCTTTGAAATTTTAGAATTTTTAGCCCTTCATGCTGATGATGATGGTTTTGTCTTTGCAAACATAGAAGAGCTTTCTAAACAACTAAACATCAGCAAACCTACCATCATTTCTACTTTTAAATTTTTAGAAGAAAAAGCTTTGCTTGAAAAACTCAAAAACGGCTTATATAAACTCAAATAGGAGATAAAATGACACTTAAAAACCCTTTGGATATGCATTTACATTTACGCGATGAAAGCATGCTTGAACTTGTAGCTCCATTTAGTGCAAAAGACTTTAAAGCAGGGGTTATCATGCCAAATTTAATCGCTCCGCTTACTGAAACAAACGCATTAAAAGCTTACAAAGAACGCATTTTAAAAGCATGTAAAAATGAAGATTTTACGCCTTTAATGACTTTATTTTTTAAAGACTATGATGAGAAATTTTTAGAAAAAGCTAAAGATGAGCTTTTTGCTATCAAGCTTTATCCTGCAGGTATCACTACCAACTCAGATAATGGAATTTCAAGCTTTGATATAGAAAAGTTAAAACCTACACTAAATGCTATGAGTGAATTAAACATACCTTTGCTAGTGCATGGAGAAACAAATGATTTTGTAATGGATAGAGAAGCAAATTTTGCTAAAATTTATGAAAAACTGGCAAAAAACTTTCCAAAATTAAAAATCGTAATGGAGCATATTACCACTAAAATTTTGTGTGATTTACTAAAAGATTATGAAAATTTATACGCAACCATCACTTTACACCATTTGATAATAACGCTTGATGATGTAGTGGGTGGCAAGATGGATCCACATTTATTTTGCAAACCTATTGCAAAACGCTATGAAGACAAAGACGCTTTATGTGAGCTTGCTTTTAGCGGCTATGAAAAGGCTATGTTTGGAAGCGATAGCGCACCTCATCCATTACACACTAAAGAATGCTGTGGGTGCGCAGCTGGTGTATTTAGTGCGCCAGTGATTTTACCTGTATTGGCTGAACTTTTTGAAAAACACTCAAATGAAGCAAATTTACAAAAATTTATTTCAGATAATGCTTGTAAAATTCATAATCTTAAATTTGAAAAAGATAAAATCATCACTTTAGAAAAACAAGAATGGCAAGTAGCGCAAAAATACGGTGATGTAGTGCCATTTATGGCAGGAAAAACTTTAAATTTCAAGGTTATTTAACCTTGAAATTTAATTAATAATCAGAAGTTTTATCTTAGCTTCTATAATCTCTTCTACCTCATCTTTTACAAAGCTTTCTAACTCTTGTTTGTTTGCATTAACACCATTCATACTCAAATGCCACAAAGCATTTTCTATCGCACTTTCCTTATCTCTTTTTACCACTCTAGTTTCATTAAAAATTTCATACTCATAAGGGATATTTTGTGCATTTAAAAAACCTTGCAAATCCTCTTCGCAAAAACCTTTAAAATGCGTGTTAAAATGCTCAAATATAGGGTCTAAAAAGCTACTTTTACGCCTACTTGCCCAGCCTAAATACACCTTTTTAGAAGCTAAGCTTAAAAAAGCTTGATAGTCTTTTTCATTTTGCAAAGCAGGCGACATACTTAAAAAGGCTAAGTCAAATTTTGTGTTATTGTTTTTATAAAAGTTTTCAAAGTCTAAATTTAAAGTTTTTATATTTGATATGGCATGAGTTTTTGCATCTTCTTGTAAAATTTCAAGCATAGCACTAGAGCTGTCTACACCCAAAACACTTTTTGCTTTTTGTGCTAAATGCAAAGTCCAAACACCACTCCCACAGCCTATATCTACCACGCTTTTATCTTGTAAAGATCCAAGTCTTGAGAAAGTAGCTTTTTGAATTTCGTTTAAACTAGGATTATACCTTGCGTAGCTTTTTGCTTTTTTATTCCATAAATTCATCTTCACTCCTTATTTTTTCTAATATAGTATAATATTTTTTTGTTTTTAGAAAGGAAAATTATGCGTGTATTGTTTTTGTGTTTGATTTCATTTTTAAGTATATATGCCAAAGATTTGGTAAGTGTTAGTATAGCTCCACAAGCTTACTTTGTAAAGCAAATTGCCAAAGATACTTTAGATATTAATATAGTCATACCACCTAATGCAAATGAGCATACTTTCGAATTTAAACCAAGTGGTATTTTAAAACTTGAAAAAAGCGATATTTACTTCACAGCAAATTTAGAATTTGAAAAAATTTGGATTTTAAAACTTAAAGATAATCTCAAAAATACCAAAATCATCTCTACTCAAAATGGTATTGATTTTATACCTTTGCAAGAGCATGCACATGAAGGACACCATCATCATGGAGATGACCCTCACACATGGCTTGATCCACTTTTAGCAAAAACTCATGCTAAAAATATCACTTTAGCACTTATAGAACAATACCCGCAAAATAAAGCATTTTATGAGCAAAATTTAGAAAATTTCTTAAAAGAAATGGATGCATTAAATTTACAAATACAAGCTTTATTTAAAAATGCAAAAAACAAGCACTTTTTAGTCTATCATCCATCTTGGGGGTATTTTGCAAAAAGATATCATCTAAGTCAAATTCCTATTGAAATAGAAGGCAAAGAACCTAAGCCAAAAGACTTAGCCAAGCTTGCAAAACTCATACAAAAAGAGCAAATCAAAGCTATTTTCGTGCCAAAAGGAGCTAATAACAACACCATTAAAGCTATGGCGAGTAATTATAATCTTAAAATCATAGAACTTGATCATTTGCCAAGTGATTATAAAAACGAGCTTTTAAAAGATGCAAAAAATATAGCAAGCGTTTTACAATGATAAAAATCAATATTAAAAATTTAAACTTTTCATATAACCAAGATGAGGTTTTAAAAAATATCAACCTAAACTATGAAAGCAAAGACTTTTTAGCCATAGTAGGGCCAAATGGCGGGGGTAAATCTACACTTTTAAAACTCATACTAGGCTTACTAAATAGCCATAAAAACATAAACTTTGAAAACTTAAGTTTAAAAGATATAGGTTATGTCCCACAAAATACTTTAGCTAATCCAAACTTTCCAGTGCGCGTGCTAGAAGTGGTGATGATGGGAAGAGTGGATAAAAAATTCTTTGGTTTTTATACCAAAAAAGATCAAGAGCAAGCCTTGCTAGCCTTAGAAAAAGTAGGTATGAAAAATTTTTGGGATAAAAAAATCAACGAACTAAGCGGAGGTCAAAGACAAAGAGTTTACATTGCAAGAGCTCTAGCAAGTGAATGCAAGCTTTTGATCCTTGATGAGCCTACTGCAAGTATAGATACCAAAGGCTCGGTGCAGATTTTTGAGCTTTTGAAAAAATTACACGAAAGTGGGGTTGGCGTGATAGTAATATGCCATGATTTAAATGTAAGCTTAGCTTATGCAAATAAAATCGCATATTTAAACAAAGAATTATTCTTACATGAAAACACCCCTGAAAAAAAGGCACATTTACTAGCGCATTTAAGCCAAAATCACACGCATTTTTGTGATGTGGAGCTTAGCTTGGAGCAGTGTTGCTGTGAAGGAAAAAACCATGCTTGAACTTTTATCTAGCTCTTTTATACAAAATGCTTTTTTGGCTGCATTTTTAACTAGCATTGCTTGTGGGATTATGGGAACTTTGATCATGATCAACCGCTTAAGTTCTATGGCAGGAGGCATTACGCATGGGGCTTTTGGGGGTATAGGTATAGCATTTTATTTTGGTTTGCCAGTACTTGTTAGCACGAGTTTATTTACTCTTTTTTTAGCCTTGCTTGTAGCGTTTTTAGTACAAAAATATCCTTTTAGAAGTGACAATATAGTCGGTGTTATATGGGCTTTTGGAATGGCTGTTGGTATCATACTCATAGACTTAACCCCTGGTTATAATGGTGATTTAATGGGGTATTTATTTGGTAGTATTTTGTCTGTACCTACGCAAGATATAGTTTTATTTGCAGTGATTGATGTGATTTTTATCATTTTAGTATTGCTTTTTTATCGTCAATTTGAAATTCTAAGCTTTGATAAAGAATTTGCAAGCTTAAGAGGGATTAAAACCAATCTTTTTCACTATCTTTTAATCGCAATGATGGCTTTTTGTATCGTTATAAGTATCAAAGTAGTAGGACTTATACTTGTGATAGCTTTGCTTAGCATACCTGCATTTATCGCTGAGAGCTTTTCTAAAAAGCTTGGGCAAATGATGATTATCTCTACACTTTTGAGCATAAGTTTTTGTGTGACAGGGCTTTTTGTGAGTTTTTATTATAACCTTGCAAGTGGAGCTTGTATCATAGCTAGCGCTTGTATAGCTTTTGTGTTTTATCTTTGTTTTAGAGTTTTTATAAAGAAAATTTAACATACTTTGCGGGCTTATCGCAAAGTACTACTTTCATGTACTCTTAAAAAACTAGCAAATTTTGGCTTGCCATTTTTGGTTAAGCCATTGTATTTAAAAGTGATGATGACACCAACTGGCGGAGGGTTTAAGCGATCACTTTCTTTAAAGCCCGAGACTATCTTAAAACTTACTTTTTTACTCTCAATCACTGCTTCACAAAGCAAAGATCCCATTTTACCTTCAAATTTTCCTTTACCTTCTAAATGCTTTTTTACAACACATTCTGTATCATCAAAAGGTTTTAGTTTAAAAGCATTGTTTGATCTTTTCTTTTCATAAGGTGCGTTGTTTAATCTTATGATCACGCCCTCACCTTTATGCGAAATGATATCTTGGTAAAATTACTTTAAATGATTTTTATCTTTAATGCGAATTTGTGGGATGATTTTTATAAAATCATTTGGATTTTTAGCTAAATACTTTTTTAAAACTTCTAATCTTGCTTCTAAAGTACAAGGATCAAGTTTAAATTCCTCGCAAGCATTTGGCACATCAAAGACATTAAAACTTACTTTTTGCCAAAGCTTTTCATCAGGATTTTCTTGGCGTATTAAAGACGAAATTTCTTCAAAAGAAGCTCTTTTTATCCAAAGTTCTCCATCTAACTCAAATTTAGGAAAGTTTATTGTGAAAAATGAAGGGAGTTTTATAGCATTTCCTGCTCTTGTTTGCATAGACTTACCACTCCAAAGTCCTCTTACGCCATCGAGCTTTTCGCTCATGAGATAGTAGCTTAAATTTACATCTTTAAATGCTTTTTCATCATAAACTTTAAAAAGTAAAATATCTTTTGCAAAAAGAGGATTTAAAAAGAAAGTAAAGAGAAAAACAAGGCTTATAAAAAGCCTTGCAGTAAGATTAAAGTGCTTTTTTAGCAGCATCTGCTATTTTAGCAAAAGCAGCTGCGTCGTTCATCGCTAAATCAGCTAAGATTTTTCTATCAAGCTCAATGCCTGCTTTTTTAAGACCATTTATAAATCTTGAATAACTAATATCATTTAGTCTGCAAGCTGCATTGATACGTACTATCCAAAGACGACGGAAATCACGTTTTTTGCGGCGTCTATCACGATACGCATAAACCAAACTTCTTTCTAATTGTTCTTTAGCTTTTCTAAAGTGTTTGCGGCGACCACTATAAAAACCACGCGCAAGTTTTAAAACTTTTTTATGTCTGCGGCGTCTTACAACACCAGTTTTTACTCTTGCCATATTTATCCTTTCACAAATTGGCGTTCGTTAAACGAATCTTGCCCTTTAAATAAGGGGAGTTTGAATGACTTTCGTCAAAAACTAAAATTTAAGCTCGCTTAAATTCCTAACATTTTTTCAACCGCTTTAACATTGGTTGAGTGAACATACTTAGAAGTGCGAAGATCACGCATTCTTTTAGCAGGTTTTTTGGTCAAAATGTGGCTTCTATAAGCAGCACCTCTTTTGATTTTATTTTTACCTACTTTGAAGCGTTTAACAGCACTTTTAACGCTTTTCATTTTTGGCATGTGTATCCTTTGGATCAATTTTTTCATAAAAGAAAGCTATCATTTTACTACAACTATGCTTTAGAAAAATTAAATTCTAATTCTTCTTTTTTAATACATAAAGTTGTTCTTGTATATGCATAGAGCGCTTAGAAAGGTTTCTACTAGCTCTAAAGGCATTATATTTTTGCTCAAGCACAAAGCATTCTCCAAGACTTTGAAGTCTTTTTGTGAAATTTTCTTTTTTTACAAAACCCTCACAATTATAAGAAAGCAATACAATCTTGGCTTTTAAATCATTTATCAAATCAAACAAAGCATCTTCGGCTTTTTTTTCTTTGTTAAAAGCACTGCGGTTCCAGTCTTTTGGTATGCCAGAAACCTTTGAAATTTCCTTTGGCTTTTTATAATTAGCGATTAAATTTAACATAAAATAATTTGATCCATAAGGATGCTGATTATAAGGTGGATCTAAATACGCCACATCAAAGCTATCAAGCTCTTTAGCTAAAATATTTGCATCTTTTTGAAAAACCTCATATTCACAAGTAAAATTTGAAAAAATAGGCATTTTTAAAGCTATATCGCCTTTTATACGACTAAGCGCATTTGCCCCATTTCCTCCAAATTTACCAATGCCATTTTTATCTTTATAAAAACCTTTAAAAACCCCACTTGTGTTTGCATGCACACTTGCTTCATAAATAAGTGGTGCGATGAAGTATTTTTGTATATTACTTGGCAAGCTTGAAATTTTTTCTCGCATAGAGTCTAAATACATCGCATTTTTAAGCGTGTAAAAAACTCTTTCATTCTTTTGGATATACTCATCATCATTTGGTGCATAAAGCTTGCTTATAAAGCCTTTTTTGAGTTTTAAATCAGAAGTTAAAAAAGCGTAATATTTTTGTAATTCTTGTAAAAATTGTGCATTTTGATTGCTTAAATAACACTCATTGATGATTTTAGAATAATCTTCCAAATCATTTGCCATAATAAAACTCGCATAAGGCCTCACAAAACGTGAAACTACCCCAGAGCCACTGAATACATCACAAAAACTAAATTTGTCTTTTTTAAGCTCATTTTGTGCGAATTTAAAGCCTTGATTTAAAAACTCAAGCAAGGATCTTTTATTGCCAAGATAAGTTATGATTTGTTCTTTTAAAAATTGTGGATTTTCTTCTAGCATAAGTTTAAAATACAAGCCTTAGAAAGGCTTGTGATTATTTTTTCTTTTTAGGAGTTACTAGCATATTTACATAGCGTCCTTCGAGTAAAGGCTCTTTGTCTCTATCTGCTATATCTTCAACCATTTGCCAAATTTTTTCAAGCAACGCCACTCCTGCTTCAGGAGAGCCCATCTCACGACCTTTTAAAAACACTCTAAATTTAACATGCTTACCTTGCTCTAAAAACTCACTTGCATGTTTGACCTTATAATTAATGTCATTTTGAGCGATTTTCACAGAAAGTTTGATTTCTTTTATATCAATAACTTTTTGTTTTTTCTTTGCTTCTTTTTGTTTCTTTTCTTGTTGATAACGGAATTTTCCATAATCCATTATCTTACATACAGGTGGTTTGGCTTCGGGGGCTATCATCACCAAATCAAGCCCTAGTCTATTTGCTATATCTAGCGCTTCATCACTACTAATAATGCCATAAACCTTGCCATCATCACCTATACATCTGATCTCATCTGCTTGAATTTCTTCATTTAGCAATACTTCTTTTTCTTTACTCAAAAGCGTACCTCACTTAATTTCTCCTTTGTTAGGGTTATAAATTCATCTAAAGTCATTGTTTTTTGTTCTTTTGCTCTTCTATCTCTTAAAGCCACACTTTTGTTTGCTACTTCTTCATCACCTAAAACAAGTATCATAGGCACATGTGCTTTTTCAGCGGTGCGGATTTTTTTATTTAAGCTTTCATTTTTATTATACACTTCACTATCAATGCCAAGTTCTAAAAGTTTTCTTGCTATTTCTTTTGCATAATCATGATGATTTTGTGAAATAGGCACTATAGCTACTTGAGTTGGTGCTATAAAAAATGGCAACTCACCCGCACAATGCTCTACTAAAATTCCTATAAATCTTTCAAAAGAACCCAAAATAGCACGGTGAAGCATTACAGGTTGTTTTTTCTCATTATCTGCATCTGTGTATTCGAGTTTAAAACGGCTTGGTAAGTTAAAATCTACTTGTATAGTACCACACTGCCATTTTCTTTTTAGCGCATCGGTAATTTTAATATCGATTTTTGGACCATAGAAAGCTCCACCACCCTCATCAATGCCATATTTTAAACCTTGCTCATCTAAAGCTTCTTTTAAAGCCTTTGTAGCTATATCCCAAATTTCATCATCGCCTATTGCTTTTGCTGGGCGTGTTGAAATTTCCATTTCATAATCAAACTCAAAAGCCTTCATCAAAGTATCAACAAAGCTTAAAATTTCTAAAACTTGTTCTTTTATCTGACTTGGCATACAAAAAATATGTGCATCATCTTGAGTAAATTCTCTTACCCTAAAAAGCCCGTGTAAAACTCCACTTTTTTCATGGCGGTGCACCACGCCGTATTCAAAAAATTTCAAAGGTAAATCACGATAGCTTCTAACATCACTTTGATAAATTTTAATATGCCCCACACAATTCATCGGCTTAATGCCATATTCTTGCTCATCAATTTGCGTAAAATACATATTTTCTTTATAGTTTGCATAATGCCCACTAATTTTCCACGCATCAGCTTTTAAAAGTTCAGGCCCACGTACGGGCTCATAGCCTCTTAATCTATGTGCTTTATATAGCAAATGCTCTAATTTGCTTCTTAATTTTGCACCATTACTAAGCCATATAGGAAGCCCACCGCCTATTTCATCATCAAAGGCAAAAAGCTTCATTTCATTACCAAGTTTTCTATGATCTCTTTTTTTAGCTTCTTCAATGATTTTTAAGTATTCATTTAAACTTTCTTTATCTGCAAAAGCAGTACCATAAATTCTTGTGAGCATTTCTCTTTTTTCATCGCCACCCAAATACGCTCCCGCTACACGAGTAAGCTTGAAAAATCTTAAATATCTAGTATTTGGCGCATGAGGCCCGCGGCATAAATCTTCAAATTCGCCTTGCTTATAAATACTTACTTTTCCATCAGGAATTCTTAGTAAAACTTCTTGTTTTAAATCATCATTAGCAAATTTTTCTTTAACCTCAGTCTTTGAAAGTTCGTATTTTATGATGTCTAGCTTTGCTTCTGCTAGTTCTTTCATTTTCTTTTCGATTTTGCTTAAGTCTTCTTCTGAAATCTTACTATCAACCCTAAAATCATAATAAAACCCATCTTCTATCACAGGCCCTACGAAAAATTTAGCCTCTGGATATAGACTTTTAATCGCTTGAGCCATTAAATGCGCACAAGAGTGGCGGATAACTTCTAAACTTTCTTTAGAGTTATCAAAATAAATCGGAGTTAAATTTGTATCATTGTTAAAACTTTGAGTATCTACCAAAGTTTCATTATTTGCATATGCAATTATATCTTTTGTCATTTCTACCCTTAACACTCACTAACCTTGTGAGCTTAAATTAAAATATAAGACTAATTTTAGCTATGAAAAACTTAAACTTTTTTTAAATAAAGGATATTTTTATATTTCAAACACCCGTTCTTGATATATCTAAAGCACCACTCATAAAAAGGTATAAAAATATAAAACCTAAAATTATCCTATAAATTCCAAAAGGTATAAAGTTTATCTTGCTGATTAATTTTAAAAATATTTTAATTACCACAAAAGCCACTATAAAAGCTGTTACAAAACCTATGGCTAAAGGAATGAAATTATTCATATTACTTAAAACCTGTGGTTCTTTATAAATGCTATAAGCTGTTGCTATAATCATGGTAGGAATTGCAAGTAAAAATGAAAATTCAGAAGCCACTTTACGATCAAGTCCAAGCAATAAGCCACCTATAATACTTGCTCCACTTCTTGAAGTACCTGGTATGATAGCAAGAGCTTGGGTCAAACCTATCAAAAAAGCTTGTTTATAACTTACCTCGTCTAAAGAATGTATATCATAGTCTTTTTTTCTATGTTTAAGCTCTATGATGATAAAAACAATCCCACCAATGATTAACATAGAAGCCACGGTATAGCCATTAAATATCTCTTTTAAAAATTTATATGCTATAAAACCCACTCCACCTGCGGGCAAAAAGCCCACAGCAAGTTTTAACCAAATATCAAGTTTTTGAGTTAGTTTATCTTTGAAAATAAAAATTACCGCTAGTATAGAACCAAGTTGAATAATGATAAAAAAACTTCTCCAAAAATCATCTATATTTAAACCCAAAATTTCAGCACCCAAGATCATATGCCCTGTAGATGAAACAGGTAAAAATTCTGTCAAACCTTCGATAATCCCTAAAATCAAAGCATAATAATAATCTAAATTCATTTTTTAAGTACTCTTCTTGCAAAAATTAGCATAATCGCTACAAAAACTACAAAACCTATAATCCCATCGTCTTTAAATGAAGTTGCAATAGCAAGTGGATCTTCAGCCCCACCTCTACTAATAGAAAGCACAGTTAAACCAGCTATTAGCACTCCAAATAAACTCTCACCTACTATCAAACCTGAGGCAAATAAGGTTCCTTTTTGCTCATGCTCTTGAATGAGTTCTTTTTTATGTGCATTTTTAGCATATCTTTGCTCTAAACGCTTTTTGATTAAATACGCTAATAATCCACCTATAAACAAAGGCATATTAACAGCAGGTGGTAAATATATACCTATACCCACAGCTAAAGGCGGCAAAGACATGTTTTTCTTTCTTAATAAACGATCGACGATAATTATACCAACGCCCACAAAAGCTCCCGCTATAATATAACTCCAATCGATATTAGCGTTAAAAATGCCTTGTGCTATAGTACTCATCAAATTTGCTTGTGGTGCAGCAAGTGCATTTGCCTCATCCATTCCTTCTCTTGGCATTGCACCCACAAAACCATAAGCTTGGTATAATAAATTTAACACAGGAGCAATAGCCAAAGCTCCAAACACACAACCTATAATCAAAGAAACTTGCTGCTTCCAAGGAGTTGCGCCCACTAAATAGCCAGTTTTTAAATCTTGTAAATTATCGTTAGAAATAGCAGCAGTTGCTAAAATAACACTAGTAGTAAAAATAGCAAAAGCGATGGCAAATTTAGACATTAAAGGATCGCTAAATAAATCTACTTGATAACCCAAAAGTAAAATAATCAAAGAAGAAATCATAATCCCAATAAGCCCTATACCCGAAATAGGAGAAGATGATGAACCCACCAAACCTGCCATATATCCACAAGCAGAAGCTACAAAAAAGCCTATGAAAATAGCTACTAAAGTTCCTACTAAGGCAAAAAGAATTTGATAGCCACTTGCTAAATTTGAATCAGCCACAAAAGCGTAAAATGAGACAAACAAACCTATACACATAAGTACAAATAAACCTAGCATAGCTTTTAAAGATAAATCCATATCTTTAGGATCTTGTGAAAGATTTAACGAGGTTTTTTTAAGCATATTTTTCATGCCATCATATACAGGTTTTGCAAGTTCTATTAAAGTCCATAATGCTGCTATGGCAATAGCTCCTGTGCCTATTAAACGTACTTTTTGAGCCCAAATTTGATTAGCTATATCAAGTGCACTTAAACTCGCGTCAAAACTTTCTTTAGCAGAAAAATATGGAACAAAAACCATCCAAGCAAGTACCATACCCGCAAGCAATGCAACACCCCCAGCTATACCCACTAAGTATCCAGCACCCAAAAGCGCCACTGAATAACCCATAGAAAAGCCAAAAGTCATTTTTTGCCAGATGAACGCAAAACTACTTCCACTTGAAAGTAGTTTAAAACCACTTGAAAAAAGACTTATCACAGAAGCAAAAGCCACGCCAAGTGTGATTTCTTTTAAGCCTACTTTTCCTTTTTTATCGGCTTGATCTTTATTAGCTACTTTTAAAATTTCAGCAGCAGCTCTTCCTTCAGGATAAGCTAATTTACTCTCTACCACCATAGCTCTACGCAAAGGTATGGTAAAAAGCACGCCCAATCCACCCCCACAAAGACAGAGCATAAAAGTAAGCCAAAGTGGAAATTCAAACCAATATCCACACATAAAAAGACCTGGTATAACAAAAATCACAGCCGAAAGCGTACCTGCGGCTGAAACTTGAGTTTGAACCATATTATTTTCTAAAATATTAGAGTCTTTAAAGATTTTTAAAACGGCCATTGCAATCACAACAGCAGGAATAGAAGTAGAAAAAGTAAGACCAACTTTAAGCCCCAAATATACATTTGAGGCAGTAAAAATAATCGTTAAAATACTTCCTAGTATTATACCCCTAAGCGTAAGCTCCGGTAGTGAGTTTTTTGTATGCATTTTGTTTCTCCATTTTTATTGACAACCTTCACATTCTATAGTTCTATCAACCACATCATCATTTACTTTTTGACTATCAGGGCTTTCGCTTCTTAGATAATAAGTTGATTTAACACCTAATTCCCAAGCAAGTTGATAAATTTCATTTAAATATCCACCGCTTGCTTTATCTAAAGAAACAAAGATATTTAAAGACTGACCTTGATCAATCCATTTACCACGAATCGCTGCTGCTTTTACTAAGATTTTTTGATCAAGCTCATAAGCAGGAGTATAATACTGCCAAGTATTAGCACTTAGATTTGGCACCACGGTTGGTATCATACCGCTTAAGTTTTGCTCAAACCATTTTCTTTTATATACAGGCTCAATTGTTTGAGTTGTACCTACTAAAATAGAAATAGAAGAAGTTGGTGCTATAGCCATTAAATAACCATTTCTTATACCATCTCTTTTTAGTTTTTCTCTTAATTTTTCCCAATCACACTCACTTTGATCAAATAAACCTTCACTTGCGGTAAGCTTTTTGGCATTTTCGTTTGCTACATCAATTGGCACTATACCTTTACTCCAGTTTGATCCTTCAAAGTCAGGATAACTTCCTTTTTCTAAAGCTAAATTTGAGCTAGCTAAAATAGCCTCATAGCTAATCATTTCCATAATGCGATCAATTTTTTCAAAATGTTCATTAGAACCCCAATAAATTTGAGCTTCAGCTAGCATTTGTGCTTCACCCATCACACCAAGTCCTATAGCGCGTGATTTTAAGTTGGTATTTTTAACCTTTACATGAGGATAAAAATTTAAATCAATCACATTATCAAGCATTCTTATTGCCGTTGGCACTACTCTTTGGATGTCTTCTTTGGTGTTGATTTTACTTAAATTTATACTTGCAAGATTACAAACTGCAGTTTTTCCTTCGTTTTTGTATTTTTCTACTATATAGACTTTTTTACCATTAATACTATCTAAAGTAGAAACTTTTTTAGCAAGCTTTTTATATCCTCCATCTATTGTAAGCTCTTCATCCTCATCTAAATGAAGTTCTGTTTTATCATCAAATACGATTTTGATTTGATAATAATTTGGTTCTGTATTTTGAAAAATTTCTGTACATAAATTTGAACTTCTTATAATTCCTGCATGGGAATTTGGATTTGTTCTATTTGCACTATCTTTAAAACATAAAAACGGCAAGCCACTTTCAAAATAAGATAAAAGTATTTTTTTCCAAAGCTCTTTAGCATCAACAATTTCTTTGACTATGCTTTCATCTTTTTCAAATTCTTCATATTTTTTCTCAAATTCTTCACCGTATAAATCACACAAACTTGCTGTATCAGCAGGATCAAAAAGCGTCCATTTGTCATTTGCTCTTACTCTTTTCATGAACAAATCATTAATCCACAAAGCAGGGAAAAGCTCATGCGCTCTTCTTCTTTCTTCGCCTGAGTTTTTACGCAAATCTAAAAAGTCATTAATATCCATATGCCAAGGTTCAATATATACAGCAATTGCACCTTTTCTAGTACCAAGTTGATCAACAGCTACTGCTATATCATTGGTGATTTTTAAAAATGGTATGATCCCACCTGCTGCATTTTTATGCCCATCTATACTTCCACCCATAGCACGCACCTTAGACCAATCCCAGCCTATACCACCACCAAATTTAGATAAAAGTGCCATTTCTTGATAAGAATCAAAAATCCCTTCTATATTATCAGGTGTGCTTCCTATATAACATGAACTTAATTGATGTCTTGTGGTTCTTGCATTTGAAAGGGTTGGGGTTGCAAGCATTACTTCAAAAGTTGAGATTAAATCATAAAATTTCTTAGCCCAAGTTTGAGAATCTAACTCATTTTGCGCTAAAAACATCGCAATAGCCATAAACATTTGCTGTGGTAATTCTATAGGCATGCCTTTAGAATCTTTAATCAAATATCTATCATACAAAGTTTTTATACCAAGATAAGTAAATTGTAAATCGCGCTCTGGCTTGATATAAGCATTAAGATCATCTAAATCATATTTTTCTTTTAAACCAATTAAAATCCTACCTTCTTTTTCACCTTTTTCAAGGTATTCTCTTAAATGTTTATAACCACTATAACCACTTACTTTTTTATACAAATCATATAAAAATAATCTTGCAGCAACAAAGGTCCAATTAGGTCTATCAATATCTATTTTATCTACTGCTGTTTTTATAAGAGTTTGTTGGATTTCTTCTGTTGTTATGCCATCACGAAATTGAATTTTTGCATCTACTTCAAGCTCACTTTGGCTAACATTTTCTAAATTTGCCACCGCATCGGTGGTATATTTTTTAATCTTAGAAACATCTAATTCTTCAGTTCTACCATTTCTTTTTAATACTTTCACTCACAACCCCTAGTTTATTATTTAAAAGTTCTTGCAAATATTTTGTCTACATTTTTTGTGTAGTAGTTATAGTCAAAGCAATTTCTAATATCTGCTTCACTTAAAGACTTTTTCAAATCCTCATCAGCTAATAAAGCTAGCAAAAACAAACTCTCACCTTTTTCATTTAACGCAGGCTTGCCATTTTGTAAATCAGCCCAAACTTTCATAGCATTTCTTTGAACAATCTTGTAAGCTTCTTCTCTACTTATACCTTTAAAAGGAAGTTCAAGCAACACTCTTTGAGAAAATACAAGCCCTCCGGTTAAATTTAAATTTTTCATCATATTTTCTGGATACACCAAAAGCTTTTCTATCACACCGCATAATCTTGAAAGCATAAAATCAGTCGTGATAAAAGCATCAGGTAATATAAATCTTTCTACACTAGAATGTGATATATCTCTTTCGTGCCACAATGCTACATTTTCTAAAGCAGGTGTTACATAAGCTCTTATCATCCTGCAAAGACCGGTGATATTTTCACTCAAAACAGGATTTCTTTTATGAGGCATAGCTGAGCTTCCTTTTTGTCCTTGAGAAAAATATTCTTCAGCTTCATATACTTCTGTTCTTTGAAAATGGCGGATAGCAACAGCGATTTGCTCACAACTTGAAGCTAAAATAGCTAAAGCCGAGATAACCTGTGCGTAACGATCTCTTTGTATAACTTGGTTTGAAACTGGCGCTGGCTTAAGATCTAAATTTTTACAAACTTCTTCTTCAAATTCAAGCGGAGCATGAGCAAAATTTCCCATGGCACCGCTAATTTTTCCATAGCTAATCACTTCTTTTGCATGAATGATTAAATCTTTTGCATGAACTAGCGAATCATACCAAATAGCCAAAACTAAGCCAAAAGTTATAGGCTCTCCATGAATTCCATGACTTCTTCCTACCATTAAGGTGTTTTTATGCTCATACGCTCTTGTTTTAATCGCTGCTAAAACTTGATCTAAATCTTGCAAGATTAGTTCTAAACTATCTTTAATCTGCAAAGCAACTGCAGTATCAATACAATCTGAACTTGTCATCGCATAATGCACAAAACGACTTTCCTCGCCTAAACTTTCACTTACACTAGTTAAAAAAGCGATAACATCATGTTTGGTAGTTTTTTCTATCTCATCTATTCTTGCTATATCAAATTTTGCATTTTTTATAATTTTTTCACAATCATCATCTTTAATAAGACCAAGTTTATTCCATGCTTTCACAGCAGCTAATTCTACTTTTAACCATGCGTCATATTTTGCTTGCATGTCCCATTTTTTAGCCATGATTTCTCTACTATATCTTTCAACCATTTTCAAGACCTTTTTTTATATAATTTTTTATGAAAAAATAGCTTGAATTTTATTATAAATTACCTAAGAAAGTTATTAAATGGCATATATAAAAAAGAAACTATCAAATAATGAAAAAAAGGCATTTAGACTACTTATGGATGAGTTAAAAATCTCTATGCGTGAAGCACAAAAACTCATTGATAAAAAAAGACTATTTTGTAATGGAAATTTGGTAGAAGAAAAAAACAAATTTTTAGATGGCTTAGTGGAATTAATCGTATATGAAAATAACCCTAAAGGATTGGAAATAGTTTTTGAAAATGGTGATTTTGCCATCGTAGAAAAACCAAGTGGGGTGCTAACTCATCCTAATGGACGCAATTGTGCTTATAGTCTTTGTGATGAAATTTGGCATTTATGGGGTGAAAAAGCTTGCGTGGCTCATAGATTAGATAAAGAAACAAGCGGACTTTTACTCATAGCTAAACATAAAAATGCACAAATTGAGTTAAAAACCATGTTTGAAAAAAGATTAGTTCAAAAAAGCTATCTTGCGCTAGTAAAAGGAAAAACTAAAAAAGAGTTTATAGTAGATAAAAGCATGGATTTAGCTAAAGACTATGATGCAGTCAAAACTAGGATGCATATTTGTGAAAATGGCAAAGAAGCTTTAACACAATTTTACACTTTAGAATATTTTGAAAATTTAGATGCTAGTTTAGTTTTAGCTAAACCTCTAACAGGCAGACAACATCAAATAAGACTACATTTGTTTCATGTGAAACATAAAATTTTAGGTGAACCTTTATATAGTTTAGAAAAAACACAAATAGAGCAAATATTAGATGGAAAAATGAGCGATATCGAAAGAGCTCACATCACAGGTGCTAAAAGACTGCTTTTACACTCTTTTAGCTTAGAATTTACATATAAAAATCAAAAATTTTTGATACAATCTCAAAAAGATATAAAAGGTGAATTTTTGAAAGAAATTATAGTTTAAAATTCTCTATATCATTAAAGATAACCTATTCATAATGATATAGATAAAATTATAGTAAACAATATGATATATCAATCATTTATCTTCATTTTTTAATACATAAATAATTCCACCAAGTCCTATGATCACTACTATACTTATAAAAATAAGCTGAGCTATATCTAAAAAAGTCATTGTTTACTCTGCCTTTCTTTAAGCTGTCCGCATGCAGCTGAAATATCAAGTCCTTTACTTTCTCTTATCGTACAAGTAACACCTTTTGCACTTAAATAATCTTGAAATTTAACCGCATTTTCAACACTTGGTCTTTTATATAAACTTCCTTCGTGTGGATTAAAAAGTATTAAATTCACTTTAGCTTTTATACCATTTAAGAGCTTGACTAGTTCTTTTGCATGTTCTATTTTATCATTTATCCCATCAATTAAAAGGTATTCAAACATCACTCTTTTACGCTGATCTATAGGAAAATTTCTCACCGCTTCCATAATGCTTGCTATATTATAAGCTTTATTAATAGGCATTAATTCACTTCTAAGCTCATCATTTACAGCATGAAGTGAAATAGCCAAAAGTACACCTAAATTCATTTCTCCAAGCTCTTTAATTTGCTTTGCCAAACCACTTGTACTTATAGTTTGTCTTCTAGGGCTTATCGCTAAGGCATCATTATCGGCTAAAATTTTAACTGCCTTAGAAACATTTTTAAGATTATCCAAAGGCTCTCCCATACCCATATAGACTATATTAACCCTTCTTTCATAAGGTATGTTGTTGTGTTTTTTAATCCATAAAATTTGTCCTACTATTTCTCCTGCAGTCAAATTTCTTTTCAAACCACCTTTAGCAGTAAGACAAAAACTACACCCACTTTTACATCCCACTTGAGAGGAAACACAAATAGTATATCTTGCATGTTTGATGATTTTTCCATTTTCATCTACAAGTTCTTCTTTCATTGGTAGCAAAACAGCTTCTATTTTTTTACCATCTAAAAGCTCAAAAAGATATTTTATACTACCATCTTTGCTTTTTTCATCTTTCACACATTTTAGAGGTGAAAAATGAAAATTTTCTTGCAAGTACACTCTAAAATCTTTTGGCAAAGACGACATTTGTAAAAAATCATCTGCATATTTTTTATATACCCATTCAAAAATTTGCTTTGCTCTAAATTTTGGTTGGACTAAATTTTCTAATTCTTCTTTAGTAAAATCTAATATATTTTTTAATTCACTCAATTTTTTTCCTATATAAGTTTTTTATCTAACAAAAAATCTTTTAATAATTCTTTTGCATTTTGATGGTTTTTTAAAAAATCCTCATGTGCAAATTCATTACAAAAATTTGTCGCACATAAATAACAAATTCCTTCTATCTCTTGCATTTTTGCACAAGAAAGCACTGCGTATGCTTCCATATTTTCTATATGTACACCCCTTTTAAAAAATTCTTGGGCGATATTTTCATCTTTACAAATATAATTTGAAGAATTAATCATAGTTTCATGTGAAACATTTAATCTAATCTCATTTGCTATAGGCGTATAAAAACTATCAAATAAATCTGCGTATTCTAAATTCGCTGCGTTAGAACTTTCATAAATATCTAAAATTTTTCCTTCTTGGTAAATTCCACATGTACCTATAAAAATCACTCTATCTACTTTTACTTGACTTAAAATTTTACCTAAAGAAAAAGCAGAATTAACCAAACCTATGCCAATACTTTGTGCAAATTTAAAATCCTCATTTCCTCCTGCACATACTATAAGATTTTTCAAAAATTAACCTTTATAAAAAAATAATTCAAATTTTATCTAATTAGCGCTTAAAATAATGCTATAATTAATATTTTTTAGATAAAATAAATTTATGATAAAAGCAAAAAAACATTTTGGGCAAAATTTTTTATGTGATAAAAGCGTGGTAGATAAAATCATCCAAGCCATACCCAAAGATACTAAAAATATAGTTGAGATTGGGCCTGGCTTAGGTGATTTAACGCAAGAACTTTTGAAAATCCCACAAGCTCATATTAGAGCTTATGAGATTGATAAAGATTTGATTCCTATTTTAAATAAAAAATTTCAAAATGAGATTGAAGGTGGAAATTTTGAGCTTATCCATCAAAATGCAAGTGATGCTTTTGATCAAGGAAGTTTAAGCGATAAAGAGTACTTTTTGGTAGCAAATTTACCATATTATATTGCTACAAATTTGATTTTAAAAGCCCTAGAAGATCAAAATTGTCTTGGGCTTATAGTAATGGTGCAAAAAGAAGTGGCACAGAAATTTTGTGCAAATGAAAAAGAAAGTAATTTTTCGGCTTTAGGGGTGCTTTGTGCATTGATATGCCAAAGACAAATGCTTTTTGATATACAACCACAAAGCTTTAATCCTCCACCAAAAGTTACTTCAGCTGTAATGAAGTTAATAAAAACTACTCATTATCAGCAAAAATGTGAAAATATAGAAGCTTTTAAAGAATTTCTTAGAGCTTGTTTTCAAAATCCTAGAAAACAACTCTTATCTAATTTTAAAAATAAAAAAGAAAAAATTTTAAAAGCATTTGAAGCACTAAATCTCTCTTCTACCTCAAGAGCTCATGAAATTAGCGTTGATTCATACCTTAAAATTTATGACTATTTAAAGGATGACTATGAGCGAAGAAAACAAAACTCAAGAGCAAAACAAAACTAAGAGATTTAATAAATTTAGAAACAAAAGAAAAAAAGATTCACAAAATCAAGATCAAAATAGCGAAAATAAAAACGGAACAAAAGTAGAAAATACTCAAACTGAAGCTAGCGAAGAAAAAAAGAAAAAGAAAAAAAATAGAAATTTACCTTCTAAATTAAGTGGTAATGAAGAATGGCAAATAGAACTTGCTAAAAGCATAGAAGCTAATAAAATCATGCACGAGCTAAGACTTCACCCTTTAAAACACAACAACTCAAGCGAACATAAAATTCGTATTACACCTTTGGGTGGACTTGGAGAAATCGGTGGAAATATCACTGTCTTTGAAACCAACAACGATGCGATTATCGTTGATATAGGTATGAGTTTTCCAGATGGAACCATGCATGGAGTAGATATTATCATACCTGATTTTGACTATGTAAGAAAAATTAAAAATAAAATTCGCGCTATCATCATCACTCATGCCCATGAAGATCACATTGGTGCTGTGCCGTATTTTTTCAAAGAATTTCAATTTCCTATCTACGCAACACCTTTAGCACTAGGTATGATTTCAAATAAATTTGAAGAACATGGTTTAAAAGCTGAGCGTAAATGGTTTAGACCTATAACAAAAAGACAAATTTATGAAATAGGTGAATTTAACTTAGAATGGATTCACATAACCCACTCTATCATCGACGCTTGTGCTTTGGCTATTAAAACTAAAGCAGGAACCATCATACACACTGGCGATTTTAAAATAGATCAAACACCAATTGATGGCTATCCAACGGATTTAAGTCGTTTAGCTCAATATGGTGAAGAAGGCGTGCTTTGTCTTTTAAGTGATAGCACAAATTCATATAAAGAGGGTTATACAAAAAGTGAAAGCTCCGTAGGACCTACTTTTGATCAAATTTTTGCCAAAACTAAAGGCAGAGTAATCATGAGCACCTTTAGCTCTAATATCCACCGTGTATATCAAGCTATTAGTTATGGTTTAAAATACGGTAGAAAAGTGTGCGTTATAGGGCGTTCTATGGAAAGAAATCTCTATACCACTATGGAACTTGGCTATATCAAACTTGATAGAAAAATTTTCATTGACGCTGATGAAGTAAGCAAATACAAAGACAACGAAGTGCTAATTGTTACCACAGGAAGTCAAGGTGAGACCATGAGTGCTTTATATAGAATGGCTACAGATGAGCATAAATTTATCAAAATCAAACCTAGCGATCAAGTTATCATTTCAGCTAAAGCAATACCAGGCAATGAAGCAAATGTTTCTGCTGTGCTTGATTTTCTTTTAAAAGCAGGGGCCAAAGTAGCCTATCAAGAATTTAGCGAAATCCATGTAAGCGGACATGCTAGTATAGAAGAGCAAAAACTCATGCTAACTTTGGTAAAACCTAAATTTTTCTTACCAGTGCATGGAGAGTATAATCATATCAATAAACACAAAGAAACTGCTCTAAAATGTGGTATACCTGAAAGAAACATCTACTTAATGAGCGATGGGGATCAAGTAGAGCTTTGTCAAAAATACATCAAACGCGTTAAAACAGTTAAAACAGGAAAAGTCTTTGTAGATAATCAAATCAACAAACAAATCGCAGATGATGTGGTAATTGATAGACAAAAACTAGCAGATAGCGGTATAGTTGTCATCATCGCCCAGCTTGATAAAGCAAGTAAAACACTGATTAATAAACCAAGAGTATTTAGTTATGGCTTGGTAGCTGATAAACAAGACGGAGCATTCTCAAAAGAAATGAGTGATGTTTTAAGTCAATTTTTCCCAAATGTAAAAGATGAAATTTTAGATAATCCAAAAGTTTTAGAAGCTCAAATTAGACAAGTACTAAGAAAACATATTTTTAGAAAAATCAAAAAATATCCAACCATAGTACCAACTATTTTTGTGATGTAAAGAAAAATTATGAGAATTAATAAATTCATCTCACATAATAGCAAATACTCTCGCCGTGAGGCTGATGAGCTAATCAAGCAAGGCTTAGTAAAAATCAATAAAAAAACAGCCTTACTAAGTGATAGTGTAAATGCTGAAGATAAAGTTTTTATCAATGGTAAAAAACTCCATAAAAAAACACAATTTTCAGTCATCATTTATCATAAACAAAAAGGTGAAATAGTTAGTAAAAAAGATGATAGAGGTAGAAAAACCATCTATCATACCCTGCCAAAACAATTTAGCACTTGGCTTAGCGTGGGAAGGCTTGACTTTGCAAGCGAGGGATTGCTTTTGTTAACTGATTCACCTGTGATAGCAGATGCGCTTATGCATAGTGATTTAGAAAGAGAATATTACCTAAAAGTAAAAGGTAATATAGATAAAAATGTCATCGAAGCAATGCAAAATGGCTTAGAAATTCAAAATGAAAAAAAAGGAGCTCATGCTAAAACCAAAATAACCTCAATGAGTTTTGCTCCATTTTTAGGCTTTGAAATTTTTGGCTCAAGTGGTGGCTATACAAAGCTAAAAGTAATCATTAATGAAGGTAAAAATAGAGAACTAAGACGCTTTTTTGGGCATTTTGATTTAGAAGTGATGGATCTTAAAAGAGTAGCTTTTGGAGCATTAGATCTTGGTATGTTAAAAGCAGGAAAATATCGTTATTTGGAAAATGGCGAGTACGAAAAACTGCGCGATTTTTTAAAGACAAATAATATAAAATATTAAATTCACATTATTTCCACAAAGAATTTTTATAATTTTTCAAAATATTTAAAAAAGGAAAAATTAATGAAAATTCTAACTACTCTTTTTAGTGTAATTATTGTTTTTATTGCAGTCACACATGAAGAAACTCTTGCGGAAAAATTAGAAAATCAATGTCAAGATCAAAAATCTTGCATAGTAAAAGCCATGAATATGATTAATTGATACTTTAAAATTACTTAAATTAATTAAATTTTAATTTTAATCTTGTATAATTAGCAATTTAATTTATATAAAAAAGGAAAATTATGGCAAACCATAAATCTGCTGAAAAAAGAGCAAGACAAACTATCAAAAGAACTGAAAGAAATAGATTTTATAGAACAAGATTAAAAAACATTACAAAAGCGGTTCGCGAAGCAGCAGCAAACAATGACAAAGAAGCTGCACAAAATGCACTAAAAGTAGCTAATAAAAGCATTCACGCTATGGTAAGCCGTGGATTTTTGAAAAAACAAACTGCATCACGCCGTGTGAGTAGATTAGCATTATTGGTAAATAAATTAGCATAATTTTTAATGTTAGCTGATAAACTCAAACCTTTTTTAACACGCTTTGATGAGCTAAATACTCTTCTTAGCGATGTTAATATCTCTAATGATATTTCTAAAATGACAGCTCTATCTAAAGAGCAAAAGAATTTAGAACCCATAGTAGAAAAAGCAAAAGAATACCTTAAAACTTTAGATGAAATCGAAGAAAATAAAATTCTTTTATCTGATGCAGAACTAGGGGAGCTTGCAAAAGAAGAGCTTAAAAATCTCGAAGTCTTAAAGCCACAACTTGAAGAAGAATTAAAAATTCTTTTATTGCCTAAAGATCCAAACGATGATAAAAATATATTTTTAGAAATTCGTGCTGGAACAGGAGGAGATGAAGCTTCTTTATTTGTTGGAGACTTAGTAAAAGCCTACATACGCTATGCTGAAAATCGTGATTACAAATACGAAATCGTAAGTTCTAGCGAGGGTAGTGTAGGGGGATTTAAAGAAATTATCATTCTCATCAAAGGAAATGGAGCTTATTCAAGGCTAAAATACGAAGGTGGAACGCACAGAGTTCAAAGAGTACCTGAAACAGAATCTCAAGGTAGAGTTCATACTTCAGCTATTACAGTGGCTATTATGCCAGAAGTTGATGATGTTGAAATTCAAATCAATCCAAATGATTTAAAAATCGATGTAATGCGTAGTAGCGGTCATGGTGGACAAAGTGTTAATACCACAGATAGTGCTGTAAGAATTACTCATATTCCAACAGGTATAGTTGTGGTAAATCAAGATGGCAAAAGCCAGCATAAAAACAAAGAAAGTGCTATGAAAGTCTTAAAAGCAAGACTTTTTGAAATGCAAGAACAAGAACGCTTAGCAAAAGAAAGCCAGGCAAGAAAATCTCAAGTTGGAAGCGGTGATAGAAGCGAACGCATACGCACTTATAATTTCCCTCAAAATAGAATTAGCGATCATAGAATAAATCTTACTTTATATAGACTTGATGCGATTTTGGAAGGTGGTCTTTTTGATGAGATCATCGAGCCATTAATCGCTTATTACCAAGCAGAAGCTTTAAAACAAGAAAATTTATAATTTCTTGTTTTAATTATTACTTGCTAATAAAATTCTATATTGTTTTTTATCCACATTTATCAAAAGAGAAGCAAGTTTAAAAGCTCTGAATTTTTCCATTATAAAAAGATCTTTACTATCTTTTAAAACTATAGCAACTAAATTTTTCATCACTTTATCAAGCCAAATATTTTTATATTTATCATTTGCTGAATGATACCTTCCAATAGCATTCCAACTAAAGCCATGTTTTTGTATAATCTCATGAAGTAATCTCGCTGCTATGTCAATATTTACACTAGCTTTTACAATCTCACTCTCACTAATCCCATAGCGTTTTAAATGAATGCTATTGATTTGCATTAAGCCATAATCTCTTGTTTGATTTTTATTTTTGCTAGTGATATTATGCTTATAAGCTGCATTTTCTGTTAAAGCTATGGCTTTGAGTAAAGCCGTCGGTATATTGTACTTTCTAGCTGCAGTTTTAAAGTCTTTATCGTACTTATAAAAATCTTCAGGT
This sequence comes from Campylobacter sp. LMG 7929, assembly GCF_024723595.1. NCBI lineage: Bacteria > Pseudomonadati > Campylobacterota > Epsilonproteobacteria > Campylobacterales > Campylobacteraceae > Campylobacter > Campylobacter sp. LMG 7929. The sequence goes on from NZ_JANQCY010000002.1 coordinate 104,740, forward strand.
ATATAAGTATCGCCTATAAAAATTTTTGTATCAAAAGCAAAAGTAAAATTAAAAAATACTACTAATAATAAAAAATTTTTTAACATTTTACTCCTTTATATTACTTATACTATAGCAAATTTATAAATAAAAACTATGTAGCTAAGTTAATGAATTATCTAAGAATTTCTTTTATAGTAAGTTGTGGGGTGATTAATCCTCTAAAATTATTTTTAGAAACACTAGCTATAAGATCAATGCTTTCTCCAAGCTCTGGCTCATAGTCAAAATTAAAAAATAAAGCTTCTAGAGTTTTATTTCCTTGAGTTAAAATAAGCTTCATATGATTTTCATCTTTACCTAGCTTTCTTTTATTTTTTACAAAAAGCTTATCAAATTTAAAATATGGCCTTGGATTTTTATGCCCAAAAGGCTCAAAAAATTCTAATATCTCTAAAAGTTCAAAATCAACTTCATTTGGATCAATACTACCTAAAACCTCATCAGCATTATAAAAGTCATCTTTAGGGATATTTTGACAAATTTCATAAAGCCTGCTTTTAAAAACACCAAATTTTTCAAGCTCTACTAAAACTCCAGCTGCACCTTTATGCCCGCCATAGCTTAAAACAAATTCTTTAGCTTGTTCTATAACATTTAAAATATCTATCCTACCCACGCTTCTAACGCTAGCTTTAGCCTTTTGCTCACATTCTGAAAAAACAAAGGCAGGCTTGTTAAAATGCTTTGCTAAACGACTTGCAACTATACCCAAAACACCCTCATGCCAATTTTGGCCATTGACAATAATCACAGGATCATTTTCATCAACTTGTTCTAAACACTGCTTAAAAAGCTCACGTTCTTCATCTTTACGGCTATTATTATAAGTAATGATTTGTTCTAAATAACCCATAACCTCATCAATATTTTTAGAATGTAAAAATTTATAAGAAATAATCGCATCATCCATTCTTCCTGCACTATTAATTAAAGGTGCAATTAAAAAACTAATATTATCAAGCTCAAATTTATCCTTACCAAAATACTGCTTGATAGCTTTAAATGCAACTCGTTTTGAATCATTAATACATTCTATGCCTTTTCTGACTAAGGCTCTATTTAAATCTCTAAGCTCCATCATATCTGCGATAATTGCGATAGATAAAAGCTCTATAAATTTACACATATTATAATTAATTTTACATACTTCTTTTATAGCAGCAACTAAATACCAAGCCACTTGAGCACCACAAATTTCAATATCAGGAAATTCACAATCTTGTTGTTTAGGATTAATAATCGCATAAGCTTTTGGTAAAGTAGCTGGAGGCATATGATGATCGGTAATGATTAAATCAATTCCTTTTTGCAAACAAAGCTCTGCTGCATCAAAAGCTGCTATACCATTATCTACAGTGATGATTAAATCTACCCCATTAAGTTCATTGATGATTTCTTCATTTAGACCATATCCATCTTTAAAACGATTTGGAATTTTTACCACATAGTCATATCCGATATCATCAAAAAATTCAGATAAAATCACACAAGAAATCACCCCATCTACATCATAATCTCCAACAATAGCAAGCTTTTGATTTTTTTCAATCGCTTCTTTAATACGTAAAGCACCCTTATAGACATCTTTTAAACAAGATGGCATAGGTAAATCACAAAGCTTTACATGTGTATCATTGATAAAACGCTGGTGTAAAATTTCTTTTATTTTGGCTTTATTTAGCATGATTTGTTAAAGATGCCTTGATAAAAGAAAAAATAGCCGGATTAACCCTAACTAAGCGTGAAGTAAATTCAGGGTGAAACTGCACTGCTAAGAAAAATGGATGATCTTTAAGTTCCACAGCCTCAACTAAACCTTCATTTTCCCCACTTATAATAAGCCCATTTTTCTCAAACATTTCTTTGTATTTTGGATTGGCTTCATAACGGTGGCGGTGGCGTTCTTTTACGCTTTTTTGATTATCATAAACCTTACTTAAAAGTGTATTTGGCTTGATATGACACTCATAAGCCCCAAGACGCATAGTTCCACCAAGTGGAGTTTTACTTGTTCTAATTTGCTTTTCCCCACTTGCGTCAATAAATTCATCAATCAAAAAGATGATAGGATTTTTACAATTTGGATTAAACTCATGAGAATTTGCATCTTCTAGTTTTAAAACATTGCGTGCAAATTCCACTAAAGAAAGTTGCATACCCAAACAAATTCCTAAAAATGGAATTTTATTTTCTCTTGCATATTGTATGGCTTTGATTTTTCCTTCTACCCCGCGGTAACCAAAACCACCTGCTACTAAAATCCCACTTACATCTTTAAAACTTTCTTCGATATTTGCATTTTCTAATTTTTCACTATCGATCCATTTTAAATTTACTCTCGCATCAAGTGCTGCACCTGCATGAATAATGGCTTCTGTTAAACTTTTATAGCTTTCTTTTAAATCTACATATTTTCCTACAAAAGCAATGCTAAGTTCATTACTTGGAGCGATGACTCTTTTTACTAAAGAATCCCATTCATTCATATTTGGCTTTAAATTTTGAAGATCTAATAAACTTGCAATAGAATTTAAAATATCTTGTTTTAAGAAATTTAGTGGAATTTGATAAATACTAGCTGCGTCCACACTTTCTATAACACAGTTTTTTTCAACCCCACATGAAATTGCTATTTTGTCTTTTAACTCTCTATCTAAAGATTTTTCACTTCTACAAATGATCATATCAGGGCTTATACCTATACGGCGTAATTCTCCCACGCTATGTTGAGTTGGTTTTGTTTTAAGTTCTCCTGCTGCTTTGATAAATGGCACTAAAGTTAAGTGAATATTAATAGCGTTATATTTACCCACTTCAAGCTTTAAAGCTCTAATAGCTTCTAAAAATGGTAAGCCTTCTATATCTCCTACTGTGCCACCTATTTCAACGATTAAAATATCTTTATCAACTCCGGCTTTTTTAATGCGATCTTTTATCTCATCAACTATATGAGGGATTACTTGTATGGTTTTTCCTAAGTAATCTCCTCTTCTTTCTTTTTCTATAACACTTTGATAAACTCTACCTGTTGTGAAGTTATTATCTTGAGATAAGCTCTCATTTAAAAATCTCTCATAATGTCCTAAGTCTAAATCTGTCTCAGCTCCATCATCTGTAACAAATACTTCTCCATGCTCTAAAGGACTCATAGTACCAGGATCTACGTTGATATAAGGATCTGCTTTTAAAATACTTACTTTTAAACCTGAATTTTTTAAAATCGTAGCTATAGAAGCTGCTGCTATACCTTTTCCTAATGAGCTTAAAACACCACCGGTTACAAAAATATACTTAGTTTGTTTTAATTTCATAAAATAACCTTAATTTCTTTTTTTTGAAATTATAACGAATAAAAAATTTTATTTTTATAAACATTTGTGTAAAATTCAATTATTTTTGAAGGAATTTTTCGATGAAAATCACATTATTAAACCATACTCCACTTTCTGTATGCTCTCATGCGACAAGAACATGTTGGCAAAGTTTTGACAAAGGCGATTGTGGTGGCGAAAAAGATAAAGAATTAATAGATCGTGTGGGAAATAAATTCAAACATGCTTCAACCTTAGAGCATTTAAACTATACTTTTTATATACAAGGTATTTCAAGAGCATGCTTACAAGAAGTTGCAAGACACCGCCATACTAGTCCTAGTGTAAAAAGCACAAGATATACTTTAAAAGAACTAAGAAATGAAAGTGAATTTAAAGAAAATGACTTTGAAAATGCTAAAAAATACTTGGTATTAACTGGAAATGAAGTAGTAGATAATGCAAGTATTAAAGCTTTAGAAAATTTGCGTTTGATTTTGCAAAATAGCATTAGTTTAGACATAGCAAAATACTGCTTACCAGAAAGCTATAAAACAGAATTAACTTTAACGATTAATGCAAGAAGTTTGCAAAATTTTATTACTCTAAGAAGCTCAAAATCAGCCCTTTGGGAGATAAGACAACTCGCAAATGCTTTATTTGAAAATTTGCCTGAGGAACATCAATTTATTTTTAAACATTGTGTTTATCAAGAAGAAAATTCCCAAGATTGATTGGGAATTTTTACTATATTTTTTTAAGAAATTCAGTTTTTAAAACAATCACACCAAATTTATCTACTTTAGCTTCAATTTCGGTGTCTTTGTTTGTAAGTTTAATATTTTTTATAGTCGTGCCACGCTTTAAAGTAGTGCTTGCACCTTTAACCTTTAAATCTTTCACAACACTTACACTATCACCTGCATTAAGCTCAGTTCCATTTGCATCTTTTGGCATATATTCTCCTTAAAATTTATAAGTATATCCTAGATATAAACCATAATTTGTTTGTTTAGGATCGTAAAAGTTTGATGAATTAGCAGTACTAAAATTTCTTGTATTATAATGACTTTGTTCAGCTTTAAAACCAAACTCAATTTCGTTTGCTTGATTTAACTCATATAAAGCACCGATTTTTGCTCCATAAGTATAACCATCAAAGTCTTGAGATAAAGATAAAAAGTTTGTTTTTAAAGTCATATCCGTTCTTGCATAACCACCATATACACCTAAAACTGCTCTTGTTTTTTCAAAAATTTTTGGAGTAAAATCATAACCAAGTAAAAACTTATGTGTGGTAAATTCTCCATCAATTTTTAATCTTGGTGTATTGATTACATCACTAAATTCGCTTGAATAATTATAAGCACCATAAATTCTATGATTTTCACTAAAACGATAACCAACTCTTAAACCAAAAACAGGAACATCACCTTCTAAATCACCATTAAATTTTTTGTTATTTTTAGTATTATCAAGATCAGATTTTACCTTAGTATGAAACCATCCCGCATCAATACCTAAAAGTAAACCTGAATTTTCATCTGCTAAAGCTAAATTTGAAACCAAAGCAACACTTGCAACTAGACTAAATAATTTTAATCTCATATTTTGCTCCTTAAAATAAGATTAAATATATCTTTTTAATTTTAATAAAAATTTAATTTTGTGGTACTACTAAATCAGATCTGCATTCAATCACAGTATGCACATTACCACGAGGGTTAAAATCACCTACTACTTTTATCCATTTTGGATCAAGTTTATCTTTTAAAGTATTGTAAATTTCATTAATACTTGCTTCATGTGAAACATTTCTATACATAAAGGTATTAATATAAAGTTTGATTGCTTTAAGTTCTACTACTAATTTATTTGGAATGTATTCTAAGTAAATTGTAGCAAAATCAGGATATCCACTACGTGGACAACAACACATAAATTCAGGCAAAGTGATTTTAATCACATAATCATTTTTAGCATCATTTGGCCAAACTTCCATATTTTCTACACTAAATTCTTTGATTTCTTTTTCACCATATCTCATACAATTTCTCCTATTTAAAATTAAAATTATACAAAAAATTCAAAAGCTTTTTGAATTTCAATTTCATAGTCTTTTTTGATTTCTAAAAAAGGTAAATTAAAATTTTCACATTGTGATTTTAAATACTGATGATTTGATATTAAAATATTTATATTTTCTTTTTCACTGGTTAAACGAGTTTCTATAATATTTTCTTTTTGATATATTAATTTATAATTTTGTAGGATATATTCTTTTGAAAAAATAATATAAAATATCTTTATTAAAGAATTATTTTTAAATTTTTGAACTCTTTTAGAAGTAAGATAAATTCCCTCAATGATTAAATTTTGTTTATTTTCTATACAAGTTTGAATTATACCATCTACAATAGGAAATAAAAACTCAGCTATTTTTTCATCCTCATCTACTTTAAAAGGAAAATCTTTCATTCCTTTAATCAAACCCATTTTTAGATGATCTAAACTCAAATAAGGATAAGAAAATTTTTCAAGAAGTTTTTGAGCAAGCAAGGTCTTACCTGTATGACTTTCTCCGCTAATTAAAAAAATCATTCTTGAAAATTAAAAATTAGCTTTCTTAAATTTTCTTTTCCATTTTCTTGTAAAAAAGAAGCATTTACAGCATTAATACAAAGTTTTTTAACCTCATCTTTACTAAACTTAAAAGTTTCATCTAAGGCTATAAAATTTTCTAAGATATATCCACCAAAATACGCTGGATCATCTGAATTTACACAAACACAAAGATTTTGTCTTAAAAGTTTTAAAATATTATGTTCTTGCATATTTTGAAAAACTTTTAATTTTATATTTGATAAAGGACACATTGTTAGTGGAATTTGACTTTTTGATAATTGTTTTACAAGCTCTAAATCTTCTTCACATCTTATTCCATGATCTATTCTACTTACACCAAGCTCTAAAGCTTGTTTGATATACTCACTACTTCCTTCTTCACCCGCATGCATAACTAACAAAAAACCTTCTTCTTTAGCTTTTTGAAATAAATTTTTAAATTTAAAAGGAGGATTATTAAGTTCAGAACTATCAAGTCCTATGGCTTTGATTTTATCTTTATATAAACAAAGCTCATCTAAAGTTTTTAAACCCTCATTCTCACTTAAATGCCTTAAAATACAAGCAATTAAAAAACTTGAAATTCCAAATTCTTCTTTTGCTTTTTGTAAAGCCTGCCAAATTCCTTCTATAACATCTTTTAAAGGTATATTTCTAGTAGTATGAGTTTGAGGATCAAAGAAAATTTCAGTATGAACTACATTTTGTTCTTTACACTTTTTCATATAAGCAAAGGTTAAATCATAAAAATCTTGCTTGGTTTGTAAGACATTTGCACCTTGATAATATATATCTAAAAAATCTTGTAAATTTGAAAAATCATAAGCTTTTTTTATCTCATCTTCGCTTTTATATTTTAAAACAATGTTATTTCTTTTAGCTAATTCAAACATCATTTTAGGCTCTAATGAGCCTTCAATGTGTAAGTGTAATTCTACTTTTGGGACATTTTGTAAAAAAGTTTTCATTTTAAAAATCAAACATCTAAATGTTTAACATCTTTAGCATGAGCTTGTATGTACTCACGGCGTGGTTCTACATCATCACCCATGAAAAGGTTGAAAGTATCATTTGCTCTTTGAGCATCTTCTATGGTAATTTTTAATAAACGACGATTACTTGGATCCATAGTTGTTTCCCAAAGTTGTTCAGGATTCATCTCACCAAGACCTTTATAGCGTTGTATATAAGCACCTTTTTTAGCATTTTTTTCAACTTCATCTAAAATTTCTAAAATGTCTTTATCAAATTTTAAATCTCTATCTTTGATTTTTTGATAAATATAATTTGCCTCTTCATATAAAGGATTAGCAAATAAATCATCATTGATGATAAGCTCTTCTAAACCATTTTCAGTTTGTACATATACACGAATTTCATTTTCATTGATGTATGAATTTAAGATATTGTGATTTTGTTTTTCTAAAAATTCTTTTATGACTTTAAATAATTCTTCATTAGAAGCTTTTATTAAATCAGGATTTTCTATCAAATACCTAATCACTGAAATTACATTAAATCTTTTTTCTAATTCTTTTAAAACACTTCTATAAGCTGCAACGATTTTTAGAAAATCTTTTAAATCATTTAATCCTATGCCCTCATAAGTAGAACTTTCTATACCTGTTTCGATCAAATAATCATTTAAAGCTTTTTCATCTTTTAGATAAATTTCTTTTTTCTGGCCTTTTTTATAGCGGTATAAAGGTGGTTGAGCTAAATAAATATGTCCATTTGTTACAAGATCATTCATAAAGCGGAAGAAAAATGTCAAAAGTAAAGTTTGTATGTGAGAACCATCCACATCAGCATCGGTCATGATAATGATTTTATGATATCTTAGTTTTTCTATATCAAACTCATCACCGATCCCACAACCAAAAGCTGTGATCATATTTTGAATTTGTTCACTTTTTAAAATTTTATCAAGTCTTGCTTTTTCAACATTGAGTATTTTACCTCTTAAAGGTAAAATCGCCTGGAAAGTTCTTTCTCTACCTTGTTTTGCAGAACCTCCCGCACTATCACCCTCAACCAAATAAATTTCACTTTCACTTGGATCTTTACTTTGACAATCAGCTAATTTTCCTGGTAAAGTCCCTACACTTAAACTTTCTTTTTTTCGGGTTAATTCTCTAGCTTTTTTAGCTGCTTCTCTACCACGAGCTGCCATTAAAGCTTTATTCATGATAGCTTTTGCTTCGATAGGATTTTCTTCAAAGTATTTTGTCAAATACTCAAAAGAAGCCTTAGAAACTATAGGTCTAACATAGCTTGAACCTAATTTTCCTTTAGTTTGTCCTTCAAATTGCGGTTCAGGTACTTTAACACTTACTACTGCTATCAAACCTTCTCTTACATCATCACCTGTGATTTTAGAATCTTTTTCTCTAGCACTAGCATTTGCTTCAATGTAATTACTTATAACACGAGTTAAGCCCATTCTAAAACCTGCTTCGTGCGTTCCACCATCTGGAGTTTTAATATTATTTACAAAAGAAAGTAAATTTTCACTGTAACTATCATTATAAAGCAATGCTACTTCGACATTTACATCTTCTTCATCTACATTGAAAAATATGGCTTTAGTTAAAGCTTGTTTTTTATTTAAATCTGTAACAAACTGACTTATACCACCTTCAAAATGAAAACTTTCTGCTTTTCCTACGCGGTTATCTTTAAAATTTATAGTAATTTTTGGATTTAAATATGCAAGTTCACGAAATCTTTTAGCTAAAATTTCATAATCAAAATCAGTCACTTCGAAAATTTGATCATCTGGCCAAAATTCTATGATTGTCCCTGTTTTTTTACTTTTACCTATGGTTTCAAAATTACTTGTGACTTTACCTTCTGAAAATTCTTGTCTGTAAATTTCTCCATCTCTATGTACTGTAGCAACTAATTTTTTTGATAAAGCATTTACAACGCTTACACCAACCCCGTGTAAACCACCTGAAACTTTATAAGTATCTTTATCAAATTTTCCACCTGCATGAAGTACGGTTAAAACTACAGTTAAAGTAGGTATATTTTCAGTAGGGTGAATTCCCACAGGAATTCCTCTACCATTATCACTTACTATACAAGAGCCTTCTGTAGTAATTTCTACATTGATTGTATCACAAAAACCTGCCATAGCTTCATCGATAGAATTATCTACTACTTCATAAATCATATGATGAAGACCGCCTATGTTGGTATCACCTATATACATACCAGGGCGTTTTCTAACAGCTTCTAAGCCTTTTAAAACTTTAATATTTCCTGCGCCGTAATTTTGATTTTCTTGCATTTATTTTCCTTATAAAATAACTGGCATAATTACAGTTTGTAATTCTTCACTTGAAACTAAAAATGCCATATGAGGTTCATTTATGCTAAGTTTAAATGTTTCACTTTCAATAGAATTTAAAAAGTCAGTGATGAATTTATTTTTAATGCAAAGATTAAATTCCTCATCTATATTAAGTTCCATTTCAAGTTCAGTTTTTGCTTCCATATTATCTAAACTAATACCTTCAAATACAAGTTTATCTTTATGGAAATTTAATTTCATTTTTTCAGTGATTACATTGATTTTTTTCAATGCATCCATAAATTCTTCAGTTTTAAAAATAAATTCCTTTGTAATATTTTTTGGAATTACTCTTTCATAATCAGGGAATTTATCATTGATAAGTTTTGTAAAAAACTCAAAATTATCATTTTTTGCAATCAATATATTTTCATCATAATAAATTTCAATTTTTTCAAAAAAGATTTTTTGCATTTCTAAAATAGCTTTTTTAGGAATACAAAGGTTAAATTCTTTTTCACTTGTTTTATTTAGTGTAAAAACTGCTAAGCGTTTAGTATCTGTTCCTACAAAGCTGATGTGAGTAGTTTTTATATCAAGTAAAGCACCATTTAAAGAATACTTTGGATTATTTGTATCAACTGCAGGTAGGATTTTTTTCAAAGATCTACTTAAATCACTTGAATCAATATCAAATTTATCTTTTCCTTCTGTGCTTGGGAAATTTGGAAAATCTTCATAATTAAACATAGGAAGTTTATATTTAGTTCCTTTTTGTCTAATAAAAAGGAAATTTTCTATGGTTTCTAAGACTACATCTTCGTTATTTAAACTTTTTATAATATCTAAAATACTTTTAGCATTAGCAGTTGCAAAACCTGCACTTTCAACTTTGATTTTTTTGATTTTATAATTAATACCTATTTCATAATCACTTGCTCTTATGATTAATTTATCTTCAACCACTTCAAAAAGTAAGTGAGAAGCGATATTGCTTGAGTCTTTTTTATCTACATAAGAATTAGTTAAAACTATGGCAGATTCTAAAGTGTTTTTGTTAATGCTAATTTTCATTTTTACTTCCTTTATTTTTTAAATTTATTTTATCATAATAATAGGCAATGTGAAAATGTGAAATGCTTTTTAAAAGTCTTTTTTTATAGAAATTTTACTCGTAGAATAAAATTTTTTGTTTTTCACTTTTATTCACAGGGTGCTTTTTATTTTTGTCAAAATTTTATTTCTTAATTCTTCTACTATGGCTTTTAAGTTTTCATTTTCACTCATTAGTTCTTGAATTTTTTTAATATTATGTGAAATGGCGGTGTGATCTTTCATATTAAAAAATCTAGCAAGTTGAGGCATAGACATAGTCGTAAGTTCTCTTGCTAAAAATATCACAACCCTTCTTGCCATGACGATATTTTGTGTTTTTTTGTTTGATTTTATATCATTAGGTTTAAGATTATAGCTTTTTGAAACATCAGCAAGTATATCTTCAACACTAATATTTTCTTTTGTTTCTTTAATGTGATCTTTCATAAAGCTTTTAACAATTTCTAAAGTGATTTCTTGGTTAAAAAGCCTTGCTTGAGCATTTAAATTTGTAATCATACCTTCTATTTCTCGGATATTATCTCCCATTGAAGTAGCGATGTAGCTTATGACTTCAGGTTTGAGATAAATAGCATTAAATTCGCATTTTTTCTTGATAATTGCGATTTTTGTATCAAGCTGAGGTGGAGTGATATCTGCAATGATCCCGTTTGCAAAACGACTTTTTAAGCGTTCTGTTATGCCCTTTAGCATATTTGGAGGATTATCACTTGTCATGATGATTTGTCCAAATTTTTCTTTGATTTCATTAAAAGTAAAGAAAAATTCTTCTTGAATTTTGTCTGTTTTACCTAAAAACTGCACATCATCGATGAGTAAAACATCGCAATTTTTGTATTTTTCATGAAATTTACTCATGGTTTTGTTATTTAAATGCATGGTAAAATCATTGATAAAATTATCACTTGTAGCATAAATAACTTTATATCCATTATCCAAACACACATTTCCGACAGCTTGAAGCAAGTGAGTTTTTCCAAGTCCTGTAGGGCCATAGATAAAGATAGGGTTGTATAATTTTCCAAGTTTACTTTTATCGGTAATAGCTTTGCAAGTTGCATAGGCAAATTGATTAGAATCTCCTACAACAAAACTTTCAAAAGTAAAAGAAGGATTTAAAATAGTGCTTTGAAATTTAATCTGTGAAATATCTGTAGAAAAATGTTTTTTCTCTACCTTTTGATCATTTGTGATGATTTTAACTTGAGGATTAATCCCTGTTTTTACTTCATAAAAATAAGCTAGTTTTTGTGCGTATTTTGTTTGTATAAATTTAGCCAAAAAATGATTTGGTGCGATAAATACTAAGATATTATTTTTACTTAATTTTTCACTAAATTGTAAGTGAGAAATGTAAGTATTGTATTCGTTATTACTAATTTCAGTTTTAAACTCAAGTAAAAAATCTTTTATATTCATTATTTTTCTTATAAATTTATGATGTAAAACTTAAAATTCTAGCTTATTTTTTATAAAAAATGGTTAAAATTATTCACATAAAAATTTAAATTTCACATCTATGTGAATAAAAAGGTGAAAAGTTTGAAAGTTTTAGGGATAGATCCTGGTTCTAGATATTGTGGATATGCTATTGTAGAAAGAATAAATAATAAAAATCAACTCATAGAAGCAGGGCTTATCAAAATCAAACCTAATGATTTACAGTATCAAATCACAGAATTATGTGAAGGACTTGATCTAATCTTTAAAAATCATCAATTTGATGAGGTAGCTATAGAAGATATATTTTTTGCTTATAATCCAAAAACGGTTTTAAAGTTAGCACAATTTCGTGGAGCTTTGAGTTTAAAAATCTTACAAACTCATGGAGAATTTGCAGAATACACACCTTTACAAGTGAAAAAAACCGTAACAGGTAAAGCAAAAGCTACTAAAGAACAAGTAGCTTTTATGGTGAAAAGATTGCTTGGAATTTCAAAAGATATCAAGCCACTTGATATCACAGATGCTATTGCGGTGGCTTTGACGCATTTAGCAAATTTGAGAGTAAAAAAGTGATTTTATTTTCCACTACCTATGAAATAAATTTCAACATCATGTAAAAGTTTTTCACATACTGCTGAATCAGTGCTTTTTTCTACTACTAGGTTGATGTGATTTTTGGTATCTCTAAAGCTACCTGCAGATTTTGAATTTTTTAATTCTAGTTTTTGATTATCTTTCAGGTATTTGATGGTTATTACAAACTTATGTGCTGCACTTGCTTCACCTAGATTAGTTTCTATTAAAACATTCATATTAGATGCTTTTGCTAGGGTTGCTTGGGTTTTATTAATCACTTCTTTCATTCTTCTATTTAGCTCTAAAATTCTTGAAATGAATTTATTATCTATACTTTCAAATGCGATTTTTAGTTTATTCATGATTTCTTGATTAGTTGGTTTATCAGGAGCTACATACACCATATAAAGGCCGTTTTTAATATCTACTTTAGTGCTTTTTGTATCACGCCCACTACCAAAAATTTTAATATAAATGGCATTATCAAGATATACTCTATCTATCATAGGCCCATAAATTTCATATTCTCTTTTTCTTACGATTACTTCTCTTGCGGCTACTTGAATTTTTACTGAACAATCATGAATTATAGGTTCCATTTCTTTTTTTATTTCAAGTAGTTCTTTAAGCATTTTCCATCCTTGTGATATTTTTATATAAATTATAACAAAAAAAAATTGAATTTTTTTGTTAATTTTAGTTTGTGATATTTTTATATATTTTTGATTTTAAATTAAAAGTTTAAGGAAAAAAATGAAAATAAAAACTATAGTTTCAAGTTTAGTTTTAGCAAGTGCTTTATTTGCTGCAAATTCTCACCATGCTCATCATGGAGCTTCTGGAAGTATTTCATCACAAATCATGATGAGTATGCATGAACCTATGATGAAAAATCCTTTAGTACAAAGCAATGATATAGAAAGAGATTTTTTAGCTAATATGATCCCACATCATCAAGGTGCTATTGATTCATCTAAGCTTTTATTAGAACATACTAAAAGTGAAGAGATGAAAAAAATCGCTCAAAATATCATCAAAGCTCAAGAAAAAGAAATCCAAGAATTTCAAGAAATTCTAGATAAAAATCTTTATACAAAAACTCAAATTGATGAAGAAACTTATAAAAAATTTGTCCAAGAAGAAAAAGAGTTAATGCAAAAAATGATGATTTTAATGAGTTCGGTTAAAGAAAGCAAAAACATTAATAAAGACTTTCTAGAAGCGATGATAGCACACCATCAAGGTGCGGTTGATGCTTCAAAACAAATTTTATTTTACTCTAAAGACAAAACTATCACTGATATAGCGAAAAAAATCATCTTAGATCAAGAAAAAGAAATTCAAGAATTTACAAATTTATTAAAATATATGTAAAAATAGGTAGTTTGGTAAAACTACCTAGATATCATTTTGCATTTTCATAGATCATATTAAACATTGTATTTGCTATTTTGTCTTTGAAATCATTATTTTGAGTAAATTGTCTAAAAAGCTCTAAATTTAAATTTAAAAGATCTTGAATTTTGTCTTCTAAAATTTCATCAAATCTAATGCGCGAATTTTGCATACCTGATTTGTTAAAAGTTTCGCGTATTTCTTCATTTTTTGCTATATCATCTTTTATATCATATAAGATTTTAGCTATTTTGTCGCTTTCGTTAAAGTCTATATTTGCGTATTTGTTGTTAAAATCTTTGATGATGTTTGAAAGCTCTTCTAATTCAGCTTCGGCACTTTTGCTCGAACCATCTGCAAAAGAAGGTTTTAGCTCTCCATTTCCTTGTAAAATGATATCTTGTGTTTTATTAAGTTGTAAGCGATAACTATCAAAATCCACATTATCTAAAATTCCTTTAGCTAAGTCCTCTGGTTTAGGTAAGATAATCTTACTAGTAAGTTTTTTAAGTAGTATATAAAGCTTTTCAAGTTCTATATCTTCATAGGGTAATATTTGAGCTAAAAAAGAATACTCTTTAAGATAAGTCCTTGCTTTATTATAAAAATCTAATTTTTCATCATCACTTTTTTGATCAAATCTAGTTAACATTGTGTCTAATTTTGAATGAATGACATTTTCTTTTTCATTTTTTAAAATGGCATTTGTAAAATCATCTATTTCTTCTTGGGTGTAAATTTCATATTCATTTAGATTTGCTTTTAAATCAAAAATTCTATTATCATCTGTAGCTTCACTTAAGTAAGTTTGCTCATAAAATACACTAAAAGATTTTGCTATATCTTCATGGGTGTTTGCAAAGTCTAGTACGAAAGTATTTTCTTTGTTTTTGCAAGTTCGGTTTAGTCTTGATAGAGTTTGCACTGCACTTACTCCGCTTAATGCTTTATCTACATACATCGTATGTAATAATGGCTCATCAAATCCGGTTTGGTATTTTTCCGCAACGATTAAAAAACGATACTCATTTTTTTTAAACTCATCTTTTAAAGCATTTTCTGAAAAACCATTCAAACTACTTTCGCTATAAATTTCACCTTCTAAATTTACTTCACCTGAAAAAGCCACTATAGCTTTAAAATGTGGATAATTTTTTCTTAAATACTCTCTAAAAACAAGATAATACTTCACAGCATTTTCTCTTGAGCTTGTTACAACCATAGCTTTTGCTTTGCCATTTATCTTTTTAAAACTATTTTGGAAAAAATGCTCACACATGATTTGTGATTTTTGTTCGATTGTTTTTATATTGTTTTGGACATAGGCTTTTAGTTTTGCGTTTGCTCTTTTTTTATCGTATTTTGGATTGTCATTTGTGCAAGATATGAGTTTATAGTAACTTTTATACGTTGTATAGCCTTTTAATACATCAAGTATAAAACCTTCTTCTATGGCTTGTTTCATCGAGTAAAGATGAAAAGGGATAAACATTTGCTCTCCATTAACATCACAAGGCATACCAAACATTTCTAAGGTTTTTGGCTTAGGCGTAGCGGTAAATGCAAAATAAGAAGCATTGCTTTGGAGTTTTTTATTTTTTATGATTTCTAAAATTTCATCATCTAAATTTTGATTTTCATCATAGCTTTTGCTTCTTATGACTTCAGCCATTTTTTGAGCATTGCTTCCACTTTGGCTAGAGTGTGCTTCATCGATGATGATAGCAAAAGTTTTGCTTTTTAAGGTTTTGATCTCATCTAAAATGAAAGGAAATTTTTGTATGGTTGTGATGATGATTTTCTTACCTTCTTCTAAAGCATTTTTAAGCTGTTTGCTTCCATGAGTGATGGCTTCGACTAGGTCTTTTGTCTTCTGTGAAAAAGATTTTACATTTTCTCTTATTTGCCTATCAAGCACTTTTCTATCGGTTACTACGATGATAGAATCAAAGATGTTTTTTTCAAGTCTATGTAAGCTTACGAGATTATGTGCAAGCCAAGATATAGAATTACTCTTGCCACTTCCTGCACTATGTTGTATCAAGTAGCGTTGCCCTGTGCCGTTTTCTTTTGCATGGGCGAGTAGTTTTTCTACTACATCAAATTGATGGTATCTAGGAAAGATGATGATTTCTTCGTTTTCCTTTTTCACAACTTGTACAAAATTAAAAAATAAATTTAGCAAAGTATCTTTTTTAAAGATTTTTTCCCATAAATAAGCTGTTTTTATACCATCACTTGGTGGGTTGCCTGCTCCATTTGCTAAGCCTATTTTGCCACTACCATTGTTTAAACCAAGATTAAAAGGCAAAAACGTAGTCGCATCTTGATCTAATTTTGTACTCATATAGCAAAGATCATTATCTAGTGCAAAATGCACTATAGTAAGGCTAAATATAGCTTCTTTTGGGTTTCTGGTTTTTTTATACTGATCTATAGCATGGAAGACATTTTGTCCGGTGAAATGGCTTTTAAGTTCTATAGTGATAAGGGGCAAGCCATTTAAAAAGATCACCATATCAAGGGAGTTTTTATTTTGTGTGCTATAGTGAAGCTGGCGTATGATAGAAAGGTTGTTTTGCTCGTATTTTTTCACGCTTTCTTCGTTTGCGCTAGTGTTTGGTTTTGAAAAGGCTAGGTAAATTTTAATGCCTTTGATCTCCACATAGCTTTGTAAGACTTTGACTATGCCTTTGGTTTTGATCTGTGAGAAAATACGATTAAAAAGTTCTTTTTTATAGTTTTGCCCACAACGCTTTTTAAGCTCTTCGAGTGCTACACTTTGCGTAGCTTGTAAAAAATTCTCAAAAAGCTCTACATCTAAACATAAATTTTTATCGTAATTTTCATTTGTTCTTTTGATATAGCCATTATTTTCCAATAAATATGATTCTATGAAATTTTCTAAATCTTTCTCTTGGTAGTTAGTCATTGTTTTCCTTGTTTTACCAAATTTTTACACTTTTATAATCGTAAAAGAAAATTTGCTTTTTATTTTCTTCTAAATTATTGTTTTTTTCAATAAAACTATTTAAGTCATTTTTGCCTTTTTCTAAATTTGAAACTCCAAAATATATATTTATAACTTTACTTTTTAATATAGCATCTTGTATATGTTCATCGTTTGATTTTAACATTGTTCCAAAAATAATTAAATTTCCCCCTATAGAAGATAAACTTTTATAGCAATGATTTAGATATGCATTGTGGATAATTTTTGCTTTTTTCTGTTTTGATGTACCTTCTGATACAAAAACTGGATATCTATTATTGTTAAGTTCTTCTGTAATTTGCTCTTTTAATGGTTTACCTGTTCTTGAATATGTTTTTTTAATTATTTCATTACCACTATCAAAAATATGTAAAGCTCCATGCAGATAGAAACATGTATTTTTACGAGAATTATTATCAAATACTACATCATATCCATTATCGCTATTGTGAAAACCATCAATAAATTTTACTTTATCTTGTATTAATTTATCATTTATTTTTTCTCTTAATTTTTCAGTAGTCCAATATAATAATAAATCATAATTTAATGAATATATATTCCTATATTCTTTTATAAAATTTATAGTTGAATTAAATTTATTATCCGAAATTTCTGTTATTTTTTCTGGGTGATTATTTGTAACAATATCAACTAAAAATTGTTTTAATTTTTTAGAATCATCTAATAATTGCTTACATAAACTTTCATTCTGGGTATAAATTTCTAAAATTTTAGAAGTATTTTCTAAGATTTTAACAACTTCTTCAAAATCACTAGTATTATTATTTTTAAATATTTGATGAATATTTGAATTTTCTTTTATAATACCTTTATCAATAGCACTTTGCAACAAACTTGTAAACGAGAAACGATTTTTATCATAAGCCATACTAAAACCATTTCCTAAAAGAAGGTGTCTTTTTTCATCTGTTTGTTTTAAAACTTCATCGTATGTCAATAATTTATTTTCCATATTTTTCCTTATGATTTATTGTTTTTCACCTATAGCACTTTTTAATTTATTTAATCTTTCTTCTCTTTCTTTTGGTTTTGTAATAATTTCTCCTACGATAAAATTAATCATTTCAAAAAGAATATTTGCAATTTCTGAATTATCATTAATATCTAATTCAGAAGGGTGAGAAGCCTTATTGCCAATCAACCTGATAGAATTCATAGCTTCTTCTAAACTCTCTTTTTGTTCTTGATAAAAATTTCCAATATTTATAATTTCTTTGATATCTTCATTAATATTTCTATTTTTTAATCCATTATATATTTGAATATTTTCTTTAAGATACTTCATTAATTCTTGCAAGGCTAGACGCAATAAAGCACATGAAGCTCTAGGAGAGTCACCTAAAACTAAAGATGCTTCTTCATAAATTTCTTTAACATTTTCAGGCATATTTTCTTCAGGAGGAATAGCAACTTCCCTTGGAAAGAATATTTTCGGATTTTCATCTTTTAAATACCAAATAACACTCCTTTTACAAAGATAACAAGTAGATTCAAAAAAAGAATATCCTTCTACTTGTTTTATAGTTATAGTATTCAAAATATTTCTTTCTAAAAAATCATCCCATTGCATACTTGAATATGCTCTACAATGAGGACAATTAAATGCTTTTCCTTTAAAAAATGGTTTAATATATTTATTCATAATTTAACCTCCAAATTATAGTTAATTTAGTTCTTTCTAATCCTACCGCATATGGCTTGGTTTATGAGTGCGGTTTTGTATTCTTTTATGAGTTTTATTTGTTTTTCGGTTTTTTCTATCAATAAATCTATTTTTTTACATTTTTCATCTAAAAAATTTGCGATTTGTTCTTGCTCTTTTAATGGTGGAAGTGGAATTTTAAGATTTTTAATTATATCTTGACTAATATTTGGTTGTCCGCCTCCACTTCCCATTGAAATAAGTTCTTTTTTATATCTATTAAATAAATAAAACAAATAAAAAGTATTATACCAAGCACTTTTTTCCAATACACAACAGGCTTGATTAACACAGGCATTCACTTTTAATATAGCCGTTTTTCCAATAGTTGCTCCATACATTGCTATAATTAAAGAATCTTTATCAAAAATTTTTAAAACCGAATAATCATCAAGAGCATCTTGAGTTATTTTTCTCTTACTATCTTTCAAAAAGCCATCATTTAAATCTCCTGAGTTAATCCAAACAATTTGTCCTCCTTTGTAATATTTATCATTACCACTATCCGGAGTAGTGCCGCTACTTGTTTTTAATATTAACCCAAGTCTAACTACTTTCCAATGCTGTGGAATTTCTCCGAGATATTCTATGCCACTATCTTTAAAATTTACATTTTTATCAAGTCCTTTTGTGATGGTTTCGTTTATCAAGGCTTGCTTTTGTTCTTTTAAAAGGTTGATGAGTTTTTCTTTTTTCTCTATGAAATTTTTAATTTTTTCGCATTTTTCATCTAAAAAATTTGCGATTTGTTCTTGCTCTTTTAATGGTGGAAGTGGGATTTTAAGATTTGCTACCACTGATAAGCTAATATTGTTTTGGGTAGTCATACTAGAAAGGATTGTTACATAATTTGTGGTATTGCATAAATAATAAAATAAAAACTTATAAAATACTAATTTATGATTTGATTGAATACCTAAAATTGCTTGATTTGTTGTCAATATTTGATCAGAATAAGCAATTTTTCCTAAAGACGCATAAATAGAATAAAGAATAGAAAATGGTGGAATTAATTTTGCAGATGAAGATTTTAAACCATTTTGTGTAATATATCTTTTGGTATCTGTTATAAAACTTGATTTTGTTATATCTTCAATAGATACCCACAAATACCCATCTTTTTTATTATTTGTCCAATAATCTAAATTTGATGTATCAGGTGTGCCTCCTCCAATAATTTTTTCTACAAGATATTTCAGTGTTACTACCTCCCAATGCTCTGGAATTTCCCCAAGCCATTCTATACCGCTATCTTTGAAATTTTTCATTGCATGATCTCTTTTAAAAGATCTTGCACTTCTTTTTCTAGCTTTTCTAATTCGCTGTTTATTTCTTCTAGTTTTCTTGGTGGAGTATAGGTATAAAAGTATTTGTTAAAAAGTATTTCATAACCCACACTGGCACTATCCCAAGCTATCCAAGAATTTTTCACATAGGGTTTTACTTCTGTGTCGTAGTAGCTTTGTATGTTTGTTTTGAGTGGGATTTTTTCTGTATTGTTGGTTTTGTCACTATCGATGATGAGGTTTTCTTCGCTTTTTTTGAGTTTTACACCTAAAAAGCTTATGAATTCGTTTCTATCTTCAAAATCTTGTGGGTTTTGCTCTAACTCTTGTAATTTTTCTAAGATTTTGTCTTTATCTTTGAGTTTTGCAAATTTTTCATCTTCTTTTAAAACTTCTATACTTTTTGGTTTTTCTATGGTGATTTTAATATAGCCAAAGTCTTCATTGTCATAAATTTTGCAGTCTTTGTTAGAAACATTTTCTAAAAATAACTTAGTGATTTTTTCTATATGTTCTTTTGTCATTTCATTTTGTTTAGAGCCTAAAGACTTTTTCATTTTTGAAAAATACTCTTCGCTTGTAGCGTTTATAAGCTGGACTTTGCCTTTTTTATGTTCTGGCTTTTTGTTGGTGATGATCCATATGAAAGTAGGAATTCCTGTATTGTAAAACATATTTGTAGGTAGAGCGACTATAGCTTCAAGATAGTCTTTTTCTATGATGTGTTTTCTTATGGCTACCATGCCACTATCTGAGTTAAAAAGTGATGAGCCATTATGCACGCTTGCGATGCGAGAGCCTAAAGGGGTATCTGTTTTCATCTTGCTAAGCATATTGAGCAAAAACATCATTTGTCCATCGCTTTTGCTTGTGATACCTACGCTAAATCTTGGGTCATTGCAAGTTGAGTTTGAACCTTTCTTTTCTACACCTAGAATTTTTTGATCATTTTCCCAAGACTTGCCATAAGGTGGATTGCTAAGCATGAAATCAAATTTTTTATCTTGTTGATCATTACTTAAAGTGGAGCCAAATTTTATATGATCTGGATCTTCGCCTTTTATTAGCATATCTGCTTTGCATATAGCGTATGTTTCGGGGTTGATTTCTTGTCCGTAAAGATAGATGTTTGCTTTTGATTGTATAAGACCATCAGGATCTGTGATGAATTCTTTTGACTCTGTGAGCATTCCACCGCTTCCGCAAGCATTATCATAAATAAGCCATGTTCCTTTTTTGATCTGTTCTTTTACGGGTAAAAATACAAGATGTGTCATAAGCTCTATGATCTCTCTTGGAGTGAAATGCTCTCCGGCTTCTTCGTTGTTTTCTTCGTTAAATTTACGAATGAGCTCTTCAAAAACATACCCCATGCCAAGATTGCTTAAGCCTTTATGGATAACATTTCCTTTTTCATCTAAGATATCTTCTATACCAAAATTTACCCTAGGTGAGCAAAATCTCTCTATCACTCCAAAAAGTATGTTTGATTCTTCTAGGGTGTCAAGTTGGTTTTTGAATTTGAATTTTGAGATGATATCTTTGATATTTTCACTAAAACAATCCAAATAATTTTCAAAATTTATTCTGATATTTTTTGGATCATTTAGAAGGGTTTGTAGGCTAAATTTAGAATAATTAGAAAAGCCTAGGTTGTTTCCTTGTTTTCCACCTAGTATAAAATCTAAATTTTCAAATTTATCTTTATAAGTGTCGTAAGTTTTGAGAACTTTATCTTTTGTAGGTTCTAAAACCGCATCTACTCTTCTTATAATCGTCATAGGTAAAATAATATCGCGGTATTTGCCTTTTACATAAACATCACGAAGTAAATCATCTGCCACACTCCATATGAAGTTGATAATGGGTTGGAATTGACTTTGATTCATGATGTTTTCCTTTTATTTTTATTTATAATATATTATATAAAATCATCAATAAAAATCTTATAAATAGTTTTAAATCTATGCTTTGAATAAGAGAAATCGAAAGAAATAAAAAATGGTGGTCCGATTGAGTTTTAACTAATATTTATAAAGGCTTATTTTTAGATATTTACAGTTTTTTATATTTTTTAAAGAACCCCAAAAAGAACCCTATTTAAAATATAAAAAGGGGAGGGTCTCATTCCGCCACTATCCCCCTCTAGCAAAATTATATCTTCTTTTTTTAATAAGAATATTAAAATAAGCCAAAAATTTAAAGCAAAGCTATTTGTAGAATTTTTAATGCAGATTAATCAAAGGAGAGGGTCTCATCCCGCCACTATCCTCCTCTGATGAGATTATTATAACTTTTTATCCTGATAATTTAATAAGAAAATTTTTTATTTTTCTTTTTGGTTATTTTTATTCTCTTTTTAATTTTTATAAAAAGAGAATAAAGCGACATTTTATAGTAGTATTATATTAATTACAATACATACTTTTTAAGTATTTATGCATTCTGTGATTTATTTATTGATAGTTCTAAATTACTAACTAATTTAAATCTTTTATTTCATGTTGTAAATCCATGATTTGTGTTTGTAATTTCCAGTAGTCATCGTTAATATTTTTTTCTAGTTTTTGTACTTTATCTTCTTGCATGGTTTCTTGAAAAAGTGGAGAATAAAGTTGAGGATTTGTTTTTATATAATAGTTCAAATCTATTTCTGCTTCTTGTAATATTTCCATAGTAGTTAAACCATTTTCTATTTGTTTTTTTGAATTTGCACTAGATAAAATTTCAATTTCCATTTTTTCCTGTGGTAATACCAAAGTTATTAGATCTGACATTCCTAAAGTTTTGATTGTATTTGGATAATTTTCAGCCCATCTTTCTAATATTTTTAAAGCATAGTGAGAAATTTGTTTATTTATCCATAAATTATAAATTTGATGAAATGATGTTTCATTTAAAATAGATTCTAGTCTTTTTATATTTGGATAATTAAAATTCATAACATTCCTTTTTTTGATTTTTATTTAATTACAAGTATAAAATATTTTGTCTTATAAATATAAAAATTAAGATGAAAATTTTAGTAAAAGCAGGATAGCTATTTACTCCAAAAAATGACACCATTTTTTAAGTAAATAACAAAATATTCTCTGCGAGGCTCATAGAAAAAATGATTTTTTGAGATTATTTTTTTAATTTATGATTCGTAATTTTTATGTATATCTAAAAATATTTTAAATAATTATCTTATGTATTTTTATTATAATTTCACAAAATAAATATCATGATTTTACTCAACAAATGAATAATAATTTATTAGATAATATTTAAGAAAGGCGTAAAATGG
The DNA here is from genome assembly GCF_024723595.1 of Campylobacter sp. LMG 7929. Classification (NCBI taxonomy): domain Bacteria; kingdom Pseudomonadati; phylum Campylobacterota; class Epsilonproteobacteria; order Campylobacterales; family Campylobacteraceae; genus Campylobacter; species Campylobacter sp. LMG 7929. Next base: position 127,842 of record NZ_JANQCY010000002.1, read on the forward strand.
AAAGAAATGAATTGCAAAGCTTACAAGAATTAAAAGAAGAAGAAAAAATAAAAATTTTAGATCGTGCAAGCAATGGTATATTAGAAAAAGAAAATGCAGATTTTCTAATAAAACTTATCGATAATGCAGAAAATAAAACAGAAGTTTTGAAAATATCAGCTCTAGGTATGACTTATAAAAGAACAGGTTTTCATTTTGATGTGCGTTTGGAGAAAAATGAAGGACAAACAATAAGATATTTGAAAAAGAATGAGAATCTTAGTTTTGATCAAGGTGGAATTACTCATAAACTTATAATAGGCGATAATTATCCTGCACTTTTAAATCTTTTGATTAGCTATAAAAACAAAATTAAAGTAATTTATATAGATCCACCTTATGGAAAAGATGATTTAGGTGCATTTGCACAAACTAATTACAACAATGCAATCACAAGAGATAATTTGCTTTCCATGCTTTATCCAAGATTAATACTAGCAAGACAACTTTTAAAAGATGATGGTGTTATTTTTTGTAGTATCGATGATAGAAATCAAGCTTATGTTAAATGTTTGTTTGATGAAGTTTTTGGTGAGGGAAATTTTGTAGAAACTTTTATTTGGAACAAAACAGAAACACCTCCAAGTTTATCTTGCAAAACGCGAAAAACACATGAATATGTCCTTTGCTATCAGAAAAATATTAATAATGATAAGATGATTGCTAAATATATTTCTGGAGGAGATGCTCCATTGTATAATGAGAGTAATTCTGTAATAGAATTAAATTTTTTAGCTAATTATGTTGATACTAATTTAAAAGATGGTGTATATCTTAAAGGAAAACGAGATAAAATAGAATTATTGGATGATGTTTTAGTGCAAAATGGAAAAATAGTTAATAATTTTAGATTACAAGGTAATTTTAGGTGGACGCAAGAATTTTTAGATAAAGAAGTTAAAGATGGTACAAAATTGATTGTGAAAGGTGACAAATTTGCAATTAGATATTGTAGAGATGGAAGTAGAAGTGTAACTCCAACAAATTATATTTCTAATAAAATATTATATGAAATATCGAAAGAAATTTCTAAAAAAGATAATGTTGGTACAAATGAAACAGCTACTAGTGAGCTGAAAGAAATTTTTCAAAATAAAATTTTTAACTACAACAAACCACTTAGTTTAATTCAATATCTTTGTAAAATTATTAATGATAACGAATCTATCATTTTAGACTTCTTTGCAGGCAGTGGAACTACAGGACATGCTGTTTTGGAATTAAACAAACAAGATGGTGGTAATAGACAATTTATTTTAGTTACTAATAATGAAATAACAGATTTAAATCCAAATGGAATTGCCCTAGATGTTACTTCAAAGCGTTTAAAAAGAATCATGAGTGGAGAATGTTATGATGAAAGTAAAGATTTTAAATGGTTGGAAAAAAATACTCCTTATGGAGATAGCTTAGAAGTTAGTGAAATTGAAAATATTGCTTCAAGCGATCATTCAGTTTTTGAAAAAATAGATGAAAAACTTTATGGAAAAGATTTTGAAAATATCCATGATAAAATAGAATGGATATGTAAAGAATTTGAGCTAACTTGCAGAAAAATAGAAGGTGAATGATGAAACAAGAAATTATAGAATTACAAAATGAAACTGTAAATTCCTTGTTTAATTTAGCCATGCAAGGGAAAGAAAATATCACCTTAAAAGCACCCACTGGAAGTGGTAAAACATATATGATGGCAAGCTTGATGAATAAAATGCTAGAAATTGATGATGATTTTATTTTTATAGTTTCTACTCTTTCTAAAGGAAAATTAGCAGGACAAAATTTTGAAAGTTTTGCAAATTTATCTTTAAATACTTTTACAAGATTAAACCCTTTTTACATTAGTAGTGGTGCAGAAAATACAAAAAATACAGAATATAGTCTATATATTGATATAAATCATAATGTGTTTGTTTTGCCTACTTCACAATATACTAAAGCAAGTAGAATTAGTAAAGAAAAAAGCTTATTAGTATTTTTAGAAACTTGCAAAAATCTAGGTAAAAAAATAATTTTAATAAGAGATGAAAGCCATATAGCTACAAATCTGCTAAATGAGTTATCAAATTATTTTACTCAAGTTATTAATTTTTCAGCTACTCCTAAAAACGATCAATTTGATGTTTGTATATCAGAAAACGACGCTGTTAGTGCAAATTTGATTAAAAAAGTAGAATATATAGAAGATGAAGAAGATTTAGAAAGTGGATTAAGCAAAGCTTTAGATAAATTTAAAAGCATTAAAGAAGTTTATAATAAAGAAGGGATAGTTCCTGCTTTTATAATACAAATTTCTAATCAAAATAATGCAGAATATGAAATGGAAATCATCAAAAAAGTTTTGAAAGAAAAAGATTTAAAATGGGTATGTTTTGTAGAAAAAGAAAATGGCTATGAAAGTAATAGTAGATTAGAAAAAGTAAAAAATAAAAGCCTGTGGCAAAACTATGTTAAACAAAATGATTTTCCTATTGACGTTGTAATCTTTAAAATGGTTATAACAGAAGGCTTTGATATGCCTAGAGCTTGTATGCTTTATCAAGTTAGAAATTCACAATCTAAACAACTTGATGAGCAAGTTATTGGACGTATAAGGCGTAATCCTTGTTTAACATATTTTGAAAAATTAGATAAAAATACTCAAGAAATTTTTAGCACAGCTTATGTTTATGGTATAAAACCTAAAGAAGATCAAAATAAACGCACAATAGTAAAATTAAAGGGTGAAATTAATAAAGGTTTATTTGAAAACGAAATAATTAAAGAATTTGCTCCATTTAAAATCACTGTTCTTAGAGAGGTTGCTTTAGATGATATAGATATATCAGATTGTATTAACAATGATATAGAATACTATAATGAGTCTATTTTTAAAGCTTATAAAAAATTTCAATCTTGTAGTGATAAAGTAAAAGAAAAGCAAAGAGATTTTGTTACAGATTTTAATAAATGGTTTGTGTTTAATGCTAATTTAGATAATATCAGCAATAAGGTAAGTTCTGTTGTTGAAGATTATGAAAAATATGGAGATGTAGTTGAAGTTCAATTAAGAGATGATATTTATAGTTTTTTTGATAGCAACGGAAGTTCAGTTATATTTACTGATTGGATATGGGAAAGTAAAGGGAGTAGATTTCAATTTGATAGTGAAGCTGAAGAGGAGTGGTTTACAATCCTTGCTAATTTAAAAGATATATGTTGCAAAAAAATAAAAATTAATAATGTAGAAGTTTCTTTATTTGGTAAGAATTTCATAGATAAATCAAATATTAAATTTGATTATTATTACACAAGAAAACACACAAGTTATCCCGACTTTATTTTTAAAGATAAGCAAAATAAAATTCATATTTTTGAAGTAAAAAGTGTAAATAAAAGTAGTTCTTCAAATATAGATGAGACTTCATATAAAGAAAAAATTGAAAAACTAAAAGAAGCTTATACTTATGCAAGTGAAAAAACAGGGTATATTTTTTACATTCCCGTGAAAATCGGTGGTGATTGGAAAATATGGAAATGTGAAAATGGAGTGGTTGAAGAAAATATAAATGAAGAAATGTTTGTTGAATATATGAGAGGTGAAAAGCAAGGTAGGTTATTTTGATTTTTGTTAGCATGTGATAGTTCTTGAGTATGAGCGAATAGTTTTACTTAAAGAACTATCAAATCAAGATTAATTATAATATCTTAAAAATTTTCTTCTTTCCACCTTTTTCTTGTGCTTCATAAAAAATACTCCAATAAATGTTTTTATATTTATCTAGCAGTTTCCATAAAGCATTTCTACCTACTATTTCTACATAATCTTGTTCAATTTTCTTTTTGATTTTACTTGCTAAATCTTGCTGACAAATACCATTTTTGTTTTCATTAAGAATTTCTTTAACGAGATTAAGGGTAATTTGTGTTTTATGATTTTCTGCAAATTCTAAATAATCCACAAATTCAAATTCTAAATTTAATGTGTTTATTTTAAATGCCTGAGATTTTGTAACAAATCTTCTTTTTTGAGGCTCTAAAAGAATGACAAACTCTTCATCTGTTTTAATATCTTTTTTATGTAAAAAATATCCTTCATCTACACTATCTAAAAAAGTTGTTGCACCTTTGTAGGCTTTATTATTTTCATCTGGTTTTTGTTTTGGTTGATGATGCAGAAAAATAATAGTAGCTCCATTATCTCTTATTTTTTGCAATTCATCAAAAACTTTAATCATTGTAAAGTCTTTATTAAAATCATCTTGAATAAAATTTCTAATACTATCAATTACAATTAATGTGTTTTTTAAATCTTTAGCTTTTTTTAAATCTCTAAAAAGACTAAACTTATTTGTATTGTTAGAAAAAAAATAATAAAAATTTGAACTTTTTAAAAATTCACTTCCTTTTCGTTCTTTCAGTATTCTTTCATTATTGTCGCCATCAAAATAAAATATACGATCTATTTTGTTATTATCAAGTAGATATTTACTTAAATATAACATAAAATAACTCTTACCGCTTCCTGCGCTAGCATAAAACATTACTAAAGACTGTTTTACAAGAAAACTATCTATCAACCATTCAAAATCAATGTTTTCTAGTTTTTCTATATTTACTTGCTTGAAATTCTTTTCAAAAACAATATCAAGTAGTAGCTTGTTGCTCTTTATAGAATTCATAAATTCCCTTTGACCATGTTTTTATCTAGCCATATTTCAATCTCACTTCTTTTATATAGAATTGTTTTTCCTAATTTAATAAAAGGCAAGGAGTTAGCTTGATTTTGATTTTTTTGCATACGCATTTTATATTGTTTACTAAGACTAATTCCAAATTCGCATTCTAATTGCTTAGGGGTTAAAAAATTTTTGTTTTTTGGTTCTATAATTTGCATGTATTATCCTTTATATTTTCATAAAATAATAATTTATTTTCTAAAAATTGTCAATAATTATCATTAAATTTTTTTATTTTCTTTAAAATTATTTTATTGTAGAATATATTTTATGAAAACGATAGGTGAAAAATTAAGAGATTTGCGGAATGCTTACGGATTAAGCCAAAGAGAATTTGGAGAAAAAGTAGGTATTACTAAAGGTAGTATCAATTCTTATGAAAACAATGTAAATTCTATTACTCAAGGTGCAAAATGGAAAATTTTGCAAGCAACAGGGATAGGGTTTGAATACTTTGATTCTGATATGACACTAAGTGAGGCCTTTAAAAAATACAATATAGATATAAGTAAAAAACTTGAATTTAAGAAAATAGAAGAAAGTATTTGTGCTATATGTGATGGAGTTAAAAACTATATAGATGGAAAATATTTAGAAACATTTAATATAAAATCATTATTTTTAAATCATTTATTTGATGGTATGGGATATTTTGATTTGTGTTTTTTAAAAGTAAAACATAATGAATTAGAGCCTTATGCAAAAAATGGTGATATTTTAGTTGTATCAAGTAATAAAAATGCTGAAAATGGAGATAAAATCATCATTAATTACAAAGAAAATATTCTTATAGTTCAATATTTTCATGAGTTTGATAAAATAATACTTAAAACTATGAGTGGAGAAGAAATAAAATTTTATAATAGTGAATTTAGTGATTGTGTAGACATTTTAGCAATTATAAAAGGTAAATTTTATTTTGAAGTATGATTACTAAAGAGATAGAAATGAATAAAGGGCTTAGAATTCTTAAGCTTTACAATGAGTTAGGAAAGCTTTTATAAGGTAAAGAAGTATTGAATATTTAAAAAAATATGTTAAACATTCTAAAAGTTTGATTTTATGGATAATTTTCCTACAGAAAGTAAAAAGAAAATTTTATAATCTGTTTCAAGTTCTGTAATATAAGGTTTTATACTCTTTTTAATGAAATTAAAAAGAGTATAAAAATAATTATGAGAAATAAAATATAATATATTTATATTCCTAAAAATTCTAAATTATTTAAATAATCATCATACCATTGTAAAAGTTTTCTTTTTTGAATGATGGTTGCTTTTTCTCTTTCATAAGAAAATTTTATTTGATTAAGTTCTTTATGTGCTAAAACGCTTTCAATAACTTCTTCGCTAATATTTAATTTTAAGAGCTCTGCCTTATGTTGAGAGCAAATAGTTCTAAATGTAGCTCTAAAACCATGAGAGCTAGCTCGCTTGTGCCATTTATTTTTACCTCCTAAATTTTTAATGGCTTTACCTATGCTATCTCTATTAATATGTCCTTGTATGGTTTGTGCAGGAAAAACAAAATCGCTAATTTCTCCGCTAAATAAAAATTGCTCTTTTAATACCTTAATCATTGTTTTTGTAAGTGGAATTTCATGTGCAATTTTTGTTTTTGTTTCATTTGCTGGTATAGTCCAAATTTGTTTTTCAAAATCAATATTAGCCCATTTTACACTAGCAGTGTTAAAAGGTCTATTGATACTAAGAATTTGTAAATACAAAGCCCTTTTTGTTTGTTTTTCCATTCTATTATCTTGCTTTAGATCTTGAATAAATTCTTTTAAATCTTCTGATTGAATTAAGGCAGGGTATCTTGTATCTATATTATGGTTGTTTTGAAATCTTTTAGGGGAAGCAAAGTTATCTTTTAAGCCATCGCTAGGATCAAAATCAATATATCTATCTTTTAAGGCTATTCTAAAAATACCCTGAACATGATTGATTAAACGGTGTATGGTTTCTAACCTACTTGTATAAGGATTATTTGGATTATAAATAGCATTAAATATAGATAATAAATCACTATATTTTATGTTTTTTACATCTAAATTTCCTAAACTTGGCATGAGATATTTTTCTACCATTTGTATAATTTTTTTAACATAGCTATCGCTAAGACATTTTTTTTGTTTTTGATCTATATAAAGAATAAATAAGTTTTTAAACTTATATTTATCATTTCCATTTTTTAGCAATCGTATATCTTTACATTTTTCAAATTCTTTTAAAAACTGAATAGCTTCTTTTCTAGCTTCAGCTACACTATAAATTCCTTCTCTAAATTCTTTAAGTTTTGTGTATTTGTCATTAATTTTAATACTAAAAGTTTTTTGGCCACTAGGATATACAAAAACATAAAGCTCTTTTGGATTACCTACAGCTTTTTTGTATCGTTTATCACTAGGTTTTAAATTTCTAATATCTTTATCTTGTAAGCTTTGTTTTGCTATGTTTGCCATTATTTTCCTTTAAAGAACCCTATTAGGTTTTAAGAACCCTAATAATGACCTTAATTAATTGAAAATAATTATAACACAAAAGAAATTAATTGAAATCAAAGATCATTTAGTTTGTTTATATATAGCATTTTAAAAGCATTTTTTGGAAATTAAAGAAATCGAAAGAAATAAAAAATGGTGGCTCCGATTGGACTTGAACCAACGACCACCACCATGTCAAGGTGGTGCTCTACCAACTGAGCTACGGAACCAAAAAATGAAAATTATATAAAAATATTTTTACATTGTGCTTAAAATCACTTTTTAACTTTTTTTATATCATTTAGCCATAAGTCTAGCTGCGCTTCAAAACCTATGCCTTTGCTATGATAAAATTTCAAATCTTTTTCTAGATATTTTTGCTTAACCCAGCCTCCAAAATCATGCGGATAAAGGTAGTTTTTTCTTTGTGGGTTGTTATTATCAAGATAAGGAAGTATTTTTAATGCGGGGTTGTTTTGCACATAATTTAGTGCTTCATTTATAGCAAGATAGCTTGAGTTTGACTTGGGCGAACTTGCTAAAAATACCACACACTGAGCTAAGATGATCCTAGCTTCAGGATAGCCTATGTTTTTTACTGCTATGAGTGTGCTTGTGGCTAGATTAAGTGCTTGCGGGTTTGCATTTGAGATATCTTCACTTGCAAATATCACTAATCTTCTAGCGATGAAATCCGCACTTTCGCCCCCATCAATCAACCTCGCAAGATAATATAAACTCGCATCCACATCACTTCCTCTTAAGCTCTTTATCATAGAACTAGCTAGTTTATAGTGTGTGTCTTTACTTGAAGTACCATCGCTTAAAACATTTGCTCTTAATTTTTTCAAAGTTTTAAGCGTGATATGAGTGCTATCTAAAGCCAAAGCAAACTCGCATAAATTTAAAAAACTTCTTGCATCATTTGCACTAGAAGTGATTAAAAAGTCTTTGGCATCATCATCGATTTTACATTGGAGTTTTTCTTGCACTTTTGTGGCAAGTTTTTCTAAGTCTTTATACTCTAAACCTTTAAATTCAAAAAGCATACTTCTACTTCTTATGCCTGAAGTTAAAGTAAAGTAAGGGTTTTCAGTGCTTGCACCTATGAAAAGGCATTTTTGATTTTCCAAAGGGATTAAAAGCATTTCTTGTTGGGTTTTTGAAAGCCTATGTACCTCATCAATAAATATCAAAGGTTTATATAAAGAATTTTCATAATTACTTAGTATTTTTCTAAGTTCTTCAAGCTTAAAATTTCCTCCATCAAACTCATAAAAGTCTAGTTTATACTCATACGCTATAGCCCTTGCAAAAGAGGTTTTTCCACAACCTGCTGGACCAAAAAATACACTATGGGGGAGTTTTGAAACTTGTATGAATTTTTTAAAAATTTCTACTAAATTTTCTTGTCCTAAAACCTCATCTAAAGTTTTAGGACGAAAAGTTAAGCTTAAATTTGTCATTGTGGATTTATGGTAAGTCTTTCGCCATTAATGATAGTTGTAACATCACTTTTATTAGAATCATCATAGATAAAATCAAGCACATAAGAGCCATTATTATCTACAAAATAAGTATCAAAATTTGCAAAATCAGGCCAAATTTGACTAGGAAGAATTTCTGTGTTTGCGTGAAATTGTGATTTTATATTATTTTCAGTGAAAATAGTTTGTCCATTTGCGTCAAATTTTTTATCTTCTTTTTCAAAGCTTAGGTTATTTAAGATGATTTGTGGGTTTGCTTTTAAAAACTGACTTGCTAAAAGCATCATAGAAAAAATATCAGTATTTGAGTTTTGTACTAAGCTATCATAAGCTTTTTTAGAAAGATTATTAAAATTCATATCTAAGTTAATGTTATTTAGCATAAAATTTTCATTTGCAAGGTTAAATTTAGCTAAATCTAGTTTTAAAACACTATCATAATCATTTTGAGCATTTTGAGCTGTTTTTGCAAAAATTTTTAATTTATCAAAGTCAAAAGCAATAGAACTTATAAAATTAGCACTATCAATGCTTATATTTTGCTCACTATTTCTACTAGGGCTAAAAATATCACTAAAACTTAATTTTTGTATAGGAAATTCAGAAATTTTGATATTTTTTGCTTCTAATTTTTCTTCATGAGATAATTGTTCTAATAAAACATAACCTAGATTAAGTTCCATATTTTTTACAAATTCCTCAGAGCCTATAATCTTAAAAGATGTATTATTTAAAACTAAATTTGTATCATTGCGGGTAAAATTAATATCATTTATTTTTGCATTGATGTTAATGTCTCCACCTTTTGCACTAACTAATATTTTAAAGATTTCTTCATTTGGGAAAATGCCTTTTAAATCTTCATTTTCATTTAAAATAGAAACGATGGCATTATTACTTGCAAAAAAATTATTAGAAAAATCCACATTCACTTTAAAACTATAAGGCAAGTCATTTAGTGTAGCTATAAAACTTCCTTTGGAATTTAAAAGTCCTTTGGTATAGTTAGCATCTTCAACACTGTAATATGGTGTATCTTGGCTCATTTGAGCAAATATTTTTCCATTGATAGTGTTAATGTAAGAAGTTGAAACAAAAAACCCTATAGCTAGTAAAACTACTACTACAACCCCTGCGATGATTTTTTTCATTCATTTTCCTTAAGTGAAATTTTAAAAATTATATATTTTTATTACTAACTAATGCTTATAAAATTCTCACATTTATACATTACTTAACTTTTTTTCTTATAATTGCACTATTTAAAATCAAAGGTAAAAAAATGAAACTTTTTGGAACAGATGGAGTACGCGGTAAAGCAGGGGAGTTTTTGGATTCGTTTTTAGCTATGCGTTTGGCTATGGCTGCTGGAATTTATTTTAAAGACAAAGCCCTTACAAACAATATCTTAGTAGGAAAAGATACAAGAAGAAGCGGTTATATGATAGAAAATGCTATCGTTTCAGGACTTACTTCTATAGGTTATAATGTTATAGAAATAGGTCCTATGCCAACACCTGCTATCGCGTTTTTAACTGAAGATATGCGTTGTGATGCAGGGATTATGATATCAGCTTCACATAATCCTTACTATGATAATGGTATTAAATTTTTTGATGCACATGGAAATAAACTTGATGAGCAAGCAGAAGCAAAAATAGAAGAAATTTATTTTAATGATAAACTCATAGAAGAAGCAAGAACAACAAAATCTCAAATTGGTCAAGCAAAAAGAATTGATGATGTGATAGGAAGATATATTGTTTCTATAAAAAATTCTTTTCCTAAAGAGCTGACTTTAAAGTCTTTACGCGTTGTTTTAGATGTGGCTCATGGGGCTTCTTATAAGGTAGCACCTACGGTTTTTAAAGAACTTGGTGCAGATGTAATTGTGATCAATGATAAGCCAAATGGTTTAAATATCAATGAAAATTGTGGGGCTTTACATCCTTTAAATTTAGCTTTGGAAGTAAAGAAATTTAGAGCAGATGTGGGCTTTGCTTTTGATGGGGATGCAGATCGTTTGGTTGTTGTGGATGAAAAAGGCGAAGTAGCCCATGGAGATAGTCTTTTAGGTGTTTTAGCTTTATTTTTGAAAAAACAGGGCAAGTTAAAATCAAGCGTGGTTAGCACTATAATGAGTAATGGTGCTTTAAAAGAGTTTTTAACTAAACATAAAATCACGCATGAGACTTGCAATGTAGGCGATAAATACGTGCTTGAAAAACTCAAAGAATGTGGTGGAAATTTTGGCGGGGAACAAAGCGGGCATATTATCTTTAGTGACTATGCAAAAACTGGAGATGGTTTGGTAGCTGCTTTACAATTTAGTGCTTTAATGCTTAGTGAAGCAAAAAGTGCAAGTGAAATTTTAAATCAAGTTAAGCCTTATCCACAACTTTTGCATAATCTTAAAATTTCAGAGAAAAAAGACTTAAGCAAGCTTGCAGGTTTAGAAGAGTTAAAAAAAGATTTAGAAAAAAAAGGAATTGCTAGTTTGTTTAGGTATTCAGGTACAGAAAATTTAATACGCTTATTGCTTGAAGCAAAAGACATTAAGCTTTTAGAAAAAGAAATGAAAGCTGTTGAAAGCTTTTTTATGAAAGCATTGAATGCTTAAAACCCTGCCTTTAAAATTTTGGCTTGTTTTTGCTTTGATTTTTATACTTGATCAAGCAAGTAAGTATTTGTTTTTACAAGGGCTTGAGTATAAGGGTGAATTTTTTGATTTAGTTTTAACTTATAATACCGGTGTGGCCTTTTCAATGTTTGCATTTTTAGGAGAGTATTTAAAATACATACAGCTTGTTTTTATTTTGGCTTTGTTTGGGTATTTGCTTTATCAAAAAGAGTTTCTTAAAACACATTTGATCGCTTTTGCCATTATGCTATCTGCTGGGTGTTCAAATTTACTTGATCGCTTTGTGCATATAGGTGTAGTGGATTTTGTATTTTGGCATAAGTGGTTTGAATTTGCTGTGTTTAATTTAGCTGATGTGATGATAAACATTAGCGTAGCTTTGATTTTAATAAAAGAAATTTTTAATAAAAAAGGAGAAAAATGTTAGATTTTTTGAATGAATGGTATTTATGGATTAAAATGGTGCATTATTTGGCTTTTGTTTCATGGATGGCTGGAATGTTTTATTTGCCAAGACTTTTTGTTTATCACACAGAGCATAAAGACAATAAAGGCTTTGTGGAAGTGGTGAAAATTCAAGAAAGAAAATTGTATTTTTATATCCAAACTCCTGCTATGATAGCTACTGCAATCACTGGAAGTTTGATGATGATGGCTAATAAAGATGTGTTAATGGTAGGTGGATATATGCATGCTAAATTAACCTGTGCTTTACTTTTAATCATTTATCATTTGCAAAATTATTATTATTATAGACAACTTCAAAATGATACTTGCAAAAAAAGTGGGAAATTCTTTAGAGCTTATAATGAAATTCCAACAATATTATTTATAATCATCGCTATTATGATGGTGGTAAGACCGTTTTAGTAAAAAGCCTTTTTTTAAAGGCTTTTTATCCTTTAAACTCCATACTTTTAAAATCAAGTGGATCAACATTTTCTTGCATGATATTAATGCGTTCTTTATCTTGTAAGCGTTTATCATCTCTAAATACAGCACGCACTAAATCCATACCGGTGTAAAAATCTTTCATTAATACCATAAACAAATAACGTCCAAATTCACTTGTATATAAAGTATTGTTTTCTTTTTTTATAGCTTTACTTAGTTTAAGGCCTAAAAGTTCGATGAAAAGATCTTTTTCTAAATTACAATCTAAAGTTTTATTAAATTTATCAATCTCGATTTTACCAGTAAACATTTCGGTTAAAAAGACATATTTGATGATTTCTTTTTTACCAAAATTAGCTTTAGCAATATTTGCATTTTGTTTTTCTTTGATGAGTTTAGAATAATCATTTAAATTAAAAGCATTGATTAAAAGTTCTCCATCTAAAAAGCTAAAAGCCCCACTTCCAACGCCTAAATACTCATGATGGCTACTTACATACTCATCATTAAAGCTACTTTTTTCTAAAGAAAATGACCATGCATTATTTCTTTCATAATCTTTGAAAAAATCTACAATGATTTTATAAAACTCAAATTCATTATCTTTAAAACTTACTCCTAAAGTTTTTGCGATATTATCTTTAGTTAAATTGGATTTCATCAAAGGATAAGTTGTGATTTGTTGAGGTTTTAAACTCTTAGCTATTTCTAAATCATTGAGTAATTGCTCTTTGGTTTGAGAAGGAAAATTAAAAATCAAATCAAGACTCATAATAGGAAGCACGCCTATGGCTTTAGAGAGTTTTTCTTGAAGTTCTTTACTTGAACCAAATTTATGATATCTTGCTACTTTTTTTAAAGTATCATCATCAAAACTTTGTATACCGCAACTTAAACGATCTATAAGCCCTTTAAACATTTCTAATTTTTTCGGGTCAATATGGTTTGGATCGGTTTCACAAGAAATTTCTTTGATGTTAAATAATTTTTTGCAAAGTTCTAAAGTTTTAGCAAGCTCTTCTTCGTTGATTAAAGTAGTACCACCACCCACATACATAGAAGTAAAATCAAATCCTTTATCTTTGACTTGTTTGATTTCTTCTCTTAAACTTTCAAAATATCTTTTTGCTAAATCTTCATTGTAATAATACTTATGAAAACTACAATATGGGCAAAAAGTATGACAAAATGGTATGTGAGCATAAAGCATATAAGATTTTTTTGGATTAACTTTTTTTTCTTGTCCTTCTTTTAAAAGTTTCACATCAAAACCATTTTCTAAAGATTTTTGCATAGCTTTGTGTGAGTAAGAAAGAGCTAAGTTTTGTAAAAAATTCATATTTTTCCTAAATTTTCATTTTGTAGTTATTTAAAAAGACTATAATTGTATCATATTTTTACAAAGGCTTTATAATGAAAAAGATTTTTATAGCATTTTTTGTATTTTTATTAGGGCTTATAAGCGTGTCAAATTCTGCGCCTTTAGATGAAATTTTTCAAGATGTTAATGTTTCAGGTAGTATGCGTTATCGTTTTGAGCATAATAGCCCAAAAGATAGAGGAAATAATAATTTTAATCAAAGAATTCAAATTCAAATGCATTAACAACTAAGCCTTAAAGACTTAGTCGTTATAAAAGTTTTCCTTTAAGTTTTCTTCCATAGCTTTGATGTTTTCTTTTGATTCTTCTTTAGCGTTAAATCCTCCACCAAAAGCTTTCATAACATCTACGATAGAATTTGCAAGCTCATAAGATGAGTTAGTATAAGAAAGTTTAGCATTTAAGTAATTTCTTTGATCTTGTAAAAAATCAGCCAAGTTAATCACACCATTTTCATATCTTAAGGTGGAAATTTCATAAATTTTACTTTGAGCTAGAAATAAATTTTTATAATTTTGCTCATTCTCATAATAGCTTTGGCGGTTAAATAAAGCAAGTCTTATTTCCCCAAAGGCTGTTTTTAAGGTATTTTCATATTGTAAAAATGCTTCATCTTTGGTAAGTTTTGCAATATTAACATTATTCATAATCTCACCCCAATGAAAAATCGGCATTGCAAAATTTCCAGCTACATTCCAAGTATTGCTTCCATGTTTGACTAAAAGATCTAAATCATTGCTTTGAAAGCCCAAAAGTCCTGTTAAAGAAAGGTTTGGTAAAAATGCAGTTCTAGCTACTCCAACAAGATAGTTTTTTTCTTCTAAAGTTTTTAAACTAGCTTGTACATCAGGTCTTTGAAGTAAAATTTCACTACCAATGCCCTCAGGTATGCTAAGTTCGTATTGTCCTATTTTTTTATACTCTATGCTATTATAAAGTATATCATCAATATCATTTGAAGTTAAGATTTTTAAAGCTTTGGTGTTAGCTTCTTTTTGAATTTTAGCATTTGTGAGTAAAACTCTTGAATTTTCAAGCTCAGCTTTAAATTTGTTAAGCTCATACTCACTAATTACTCCAAGTTTAAAATGCTCTAATTTTAACTCATAAGTTTTTTGATAACTTTGGGTTGTTTCTTCTAAAATTTTTACTTGCTCGCTTAAGCTTGCTAGATTAAAATAAGTTTTTACTACATTAGAAATTAAGCTTAATCTCGCACTTTCATAGTCAAACTCACTAGCTTGTAATTTTGCTTTTGAAGCACCATAAGTATCTCTGTATTTGCCCCATAAATCTACTTCATAGCTTAAATTTAAACCCATGTTAAAATCATTACCATAGACAAATTCATTACTTTTGTTGCTTGGAGCATTAATGCTAGTTTTTCCTCTTGCTCCACTAGCACTTCCATCAAGCTTAGGAAGCAAATCACTTCTTGCTATACCTAAAGTTTCATAAGCTTTTTGTAAATTCATATATGCAATTTGCAAGTCATTATTGTTTTTTAAAGCTTGATCAACTAAGGTGTTTAAATAATTATCATTAAAAGCTTTCCACCATTGTTTATTAATGCTAATGTTTTGATCTAAACTTTTAGTGTAATTTACATCTTTGATTTCTAAATTTGGTTTTAAACTGCAAGCTGTTATTAAAAAACAACTTGCAAAAATTATTAACTTACGCATTGATTTTACCTCTTTTTTTATCAAGCCATTTATTAAAGCTTTCTAGTAAATAGAAAAATAAAGGCACAAAGAAAATGGCTATAGTAGAAGCTGCTATCATACCCCCTATAACACCTGTGCCTATTGCATGACGGCTTGCACTTCCTGCTCCATAAGCAAAATATAAAGGTAAAATACCACAAATAAATGCCAATGAAGTCATTACAATAGGTCTAAATCTTAATTTTGCCGCACTAATAGAAGCTTCAAAAATACTTTTTCCTTTTTTAAGGTGTTCTTCCATAGCAAACTCAACAATTAAAATGGCATTTTTAGCTGAAAGACCTATTAAAAGTAAAAGCCCTGTTTGAAAATATATATCATTTTCTAAGCCTCTAAGCCATACAAGAAGTAAAGAACCAAATACCGCAAAAGGTACAGCAGTGATTACCGCTAAAGGCATGAGCCATCTTTCATACTGTGCTGCTAGAATTAAAAATACAAATAAAAGTCCTAGCGCAAAAGCTACTTGACCTGCACCACTACTTGTGACTTCTTGATAAGCCGAACCTGCCCAGGCAATAGAATAATCCTCTCCCAAAGTTTCTTTAGCAACTTGAGCAATAGCATCAATTGCTTGTCCTGAAGTATAACCAGGAGCAGGATCGCCTTGCACTAGTGCTGATGGGAACATATTAAAGCGTTTTACATCATCAGGTCCAACTCCTCTATGAAGTGTTAAAACGCTATCTAAGGCTATCATAGAACCATCTTTTGCTCTAACAAAGATGTTTTTTAAGGCATTTTGTGTATTTCTAAAATCTCCAATGGCACTAATATTTACACGATAATTTTTCCCAAGCATAGAAAAATCATTTACATAATAAGTTCCTATAGTAGCATTTAGTGTACTAAATACATCAGCTAAATTTAAACCATAAAGTTTTACTTTATCACGATCAATTTCTAATTTTAATTGTGGGAAATTAGTATCAAGCGTTGTTCTTACGTTGTTAAGCTCAGGACGTTTGTTTGCTGCTTCAACTAATTTATTTACATCTGCTTGAATTTCATCATAGCTTTTACCACCACGATTTTGTGCATACATTTCAAAACCACCAGTTAAACTTAAGCCTTGGATTGGCGGTGGATTAACAAAGAAAGTTTGGAAATTTGGATTTAAAAAGTATTGTTTGTTATACATTCCTGTTAAATCAAAACTACTAGTATCTCTATCGTTCCAATCTTTTAAATTCACAAACATTGCACCGGCATTTTCTTTTAAAGAGCCTGTGAAAAGATCATAACCTATAAGACCTACAATATTTGTTATGTTTTCATTTTTGCGTAGTTCTTCTGCCATAGCATCCATGGATTGAGTAGTTCTATTAAGAGAAGATGCTGCAGGTAGATTAACAATAGTTAAAAAATTTCCTTGATCTTCAGCTGGAACAAGTGAGTTTGGTACTAATTTAAATAATCCATATAAACCACCTATTAAAAGAAAAAATATTATAACAAAACGTACAGTTCTTTTAAGTATATAAGCTACACCGGCTCCAAAAACTTCAGTAGACCAATCAAAAATATCATTAAATTTTTTCACAAAATAAAATGGTTCACCCTCGTTTCTTTTCAAAAAAATCGCACACAAAGAAGGAGTTAGAGTTAAAGCCACAAAACCTGAAATTGTAACTGAAATTGCCAGAGTTATAGCAAATTGTTTTTGAATTTCTCCCACAAAGCCAGATATAAATGAAACAGGTATAAATACTGCACAAAGTACAAGAACGATAGATACAACAGGTGCAGCAACTTCATCCATGGCTTTAATAGCTGCTTCTTTTATGCTTATATTTGGATCTTCATGCATGATTCTATCGATATTTTCAACCACAATAATCGCATCATCAACAACAATACCAATGGCCAAAACTAAAGCAAAAAGTGTAAGTAAGTTAATACTAAAGCCTAAGACATATAATCCTGCAAAAGTTCCTAAAATAGAAACAGGCACAGCAATCATAGGTATGATAGTTGAGCGGAAATTTTTTAAGAATAAATACATTACAATCACAACTAAAATAAGTGCTTCAAAAAAAGTTTTTACCACTTCTTTAATAGAAGCTTTAATAAATATAGTTGTATCATAAGGCACTTTATAGGCTAAGCCCTCAGGAAAACTTTTAGAAAGTTCTTCAAATTTTTTCTGTACCAATTCAGCTGTACTTACTGCATTTGCTCCAGTTTGTAAGAAAATCAAAATAGGAGTTGCATCATTTCCATTTAATCTACCATTGAATGTATATTCTCTTGAGCCCAAAGAAACTTCAGCCACATCTTTAAGTCTTAAAAAAGAACCATCACTATTGGCCCTTATGATAATATCTTCAAATTCTTTGGTATTTTTTAACCTTCCTTGCATAGTTACTGAATACACATAAGGAGATCTTTCTACCACAGGCTCTTGACCTATCTTACCAGTAGCATATTGAGCATTTTGCTCACTAACTGCAGCGATAACATCAGTTGCAGTAACTTGGTATTTATTTAATAAATCAGGATTAAGCCAAATTCTCATAGAATAATTTCTTGAGCCAATAGCCACAGCATTACCCACACCAGGAACCCTAGCAAGATCATCTAAGATATTTAATGCAGCATAGTTATATACTTCAAGTGAATCCATAGAACCATCAGGAGAATACAAAGTGGCAACCTCTAAAATGCTTGAACCAGTTTTTCTTACACTAACACCGGTTTTTTTAACATCTTCAGGTAGTTTTGCCATAGCAGCTGAAATTCTATTATTAACATCAACTGTTGCTTGGTCAGGATCTGTACCTATGTTAAAATACACACTTAAGCTCATATCGCCTGAAGAGCTTGAAGTTGAATCCATATAAATCATATTTTCAACCCCATTGATTGCGTCTTCAAGAGGAATAGCCACTGTTTGAGCCACTGTTTGAGCATCAGCGCCTGAGTAATTTGCACTTACTTTTACAACGGGTGGAGTTAGAGAAGGGTATTGTTCTACAGGTAAAGAATAAAGCCCTATAATCCCTGCTAAAGAAATGATAATAGCTACAACAGAAGCAAATACAGGTCTTTCTATAAAAAATTTAGAAAACATTATTTATTCTCCATTACGCTAACGCTTGCACCAGGTCGGATTTTTTTGAAGTTATTTAAAATCACTTTATCGCCATTTTTTAAGCCCTTGTCGATGATTGCTTTATCAGAAGTTTGATAGATAACATTAACAATAGTTTTAACTACTTTTCCATCTACTAAGGTATAAACATAAGTAGCGCTATCATCTTGTAAAAGTGCAGCTTGAGGAATTTCAAAACCATCTTTTTGAACAAAACCACCAACATGAACATTTGCAAAAGAACCAGGCATTAAGCTTGAGTTATTATTATCAAAAATAGCCTTTGCTTTTACTCCACCACTACGAGTGTCTATAACACTATCTATAAAATACAATTTTCCATTGAAAAGCTCACCGCCAACATTAGCTTGCACTTGGATATTTTCTAATTGCCAGTTGCCACTTTGAATATTTTTATTCATATTGATTTTATCTACATCAGAAATATAAAAGTCTGCAAAGATTGGATTAATGTTTGTAATGCGTACAAGCTCAGTTGATGAAGCATTTACATAATCACCCACATCCATTAGCGCATCTCCTAAAACCCCATCAAATGGAGCGCTTACCACGGTGTATTTTAAGTCTAATCTTGCATTAGCAAGCTTTGCTCTAGCACTTTCTAAATTAGCCTTGGTAGAATTAAATTTAGCCAAACTTGCATCAAATTCTTTTTGTGAAATAGCATTTTTTTCTATTAGAATTTGATCTCTTTTGAAATTTTTTTCAGCATCATCAAAATTTGCTCTTGCGACTAAAGCATCTCCATAAGCCATATTTACAGTTGCTTGGTATTTATCAGGCTCTATAAGAAAAAGCTTATCGCCTTTTTTAACAGCTTGGCCACTTTTGAAATATTTTGCTTTGATTTCACCGCTTACTTTAGGCTTGATCACCACATCTAATTCAGTGCTTAATCTTGCAGGATAGGTAAATTCTAAAGGTAAATTAGCACTTTGCATAGTCATAATACTTACAGGTTGAGGAGGGAGTTGTTTAACTTGTGCATTTTTATCATCTGAGCATGCTACAAATATAAGCGAGGCACAAGCTAGAGTTAAAAGTTTTGTTTTCATTGGTTTCCTTAAATTATTTATTTAGCTAAAAAAGTAATTTATATTACAAAATTGTATGATTGTTATTCTATCAATCTTTGGTTAATTAAAATTAACAATTCCTTGAGTAAAAAGCTTAACAACTTTTTTTGCATGATTTTGTTGCTCTTTTTTACTCATTAAAACCTTATTTTCAAAAGTACTTTGTATAAAAAAGGTTCCCCTAAGCATAGCACAAAATGTATAGCTTAAAAATTCAGCATTTTTGGCTAAATTTTCATTATTTTCTTCTTCAAATCTTTTTTGAAGAACATATTCTACTTCTTTTCTATTACTTCCTTTAAACCACTTCCCAAAATCAAATTTTTCATTATAAATTTCAGAATATAAAAGCCTTACTATAGCTATGGTTTTAGCATCATTAAAAATTCCCAAATAAGCTTTAGCAAATTGATATAAAAATTCTTCTAAATTAGCATTGGGTGAAAGTTGCATATTTTTTTTCAAAATAGCTAGAAAATGATTTTCTGCAAAATCATTTAAAACCGCTTCAAATAAACCTTCTTTACTTTTAAAATGCTCATATACACAAGAAAATGAACCACCAGCTTGCTTGATAATATCTTTAAGATTAGTTGCTTCGTAGCCGTTTTCTAAAAACGACTCCGCAGCAATTTGTTTGATTTTTTCAAGCCTTGCTTGAGATTTTGAAGAAAGTTTTTTTATCATTGGTGTTTTTTGTGCTCTATAATTGAGTTTTTAGGATAGACAAAATTACTTTCTCTTGTGATTATGATATTTTTATCATCAAGCGCATATGCTTGAATAATTAAAGGTATTACGGTATCTTTTCTATCGTTATCAGCTAGTTTTTTAGTAGCTTTTAGTACAACTATTTGTTTATCTTTTTCTCCGGCTTTTAATTTAAAAGGTTTTTTTGGTCTAATGATTTCTAAGCCATCATCAATGCCTTGTAATTTCACATCAAAATAATACTCATGAACTTTATTATCAGTGTTTTGGAATAAAAATACATAAGCATTGCTAATAATTAATTCTCCATCATGTGCTTTTCTAATTTGATAAAGCTCACTAGAACGATTAATATTTAAAAGCATATTTTCTTTTTTGCTTCCCATTAAAACTAAGGCTGCAAAAACACCACATAAAACTACTAAATATCCGATAGTTCTAAATCTGAAATATTTTACCTTCTCTCTTGTTTCAATAGCTTTTGCACTAGTCCAATTAATCAAACTAGGGCGGTCAAATTTAGCTTGAATTTTCGAGCAAGCATCGGCACATTCAAGACAATTAATACACTCAAGTTGCATTCCTTGGCGTATATCTATATGTGTAGGGCAAATTTTTACACAGGCTTCACATCCTATGCATTCACCTTGTGGTGGTTTTTGATAAAGTTTAGTATGCCCATCATAAATCACTCCGCCTCTTTTATCATCATAAATGACTTGAACGGTATTATTGTCAAACATTACAGATTGAATTCTTGCATAAGGGCATACATAAACACAAAATTTTTCGCCCAAATACACTATATCAAAAGTAAAGGCCAAAGAAGCGCAAAATAAAATTCCCAAAAGCAATAAATGATCAGCAGGATTTTGAATATATACAAAAAAATCTTCAGGTGGTACAAAATACCATAAAAAAGCACTCATCATTAATAGAGAAAAAAGATAAAAAATCACAATGCTTAAAGCTTTTTTGATAAAAAATCCATCTACTTGTTTTTGTTTGTTTGCTGTGCTTTTGTGTATTTTAAATATTTTTGTTTGCAATAAATCTCTATAAATAACCCTAGCAATGGTTTGAGGACAACTCCATGCACACCAAATTCTTCCTGCTAAGGTAGTAACAAAAAGTATGGTTAAAAACATACCCATAATAAGAAATGGCATTAAATAAAGCTCTTGGGTATCAAAAGCTATAAAAAATAAATTAAGTTTTTTATGATCAAAACTCAATAAAAAGAAATGATTTCCATTGATTTTGATAAAAGGCAAAGCAATGAAAATAACCATGGAAACGATATAAGCTATATATCTTTTCTTAGTATAATTAGTGACACAGGCACTCATTTTGATTTCCTTGTAGAATATTTTTTTAATTGTAATACTAGAAAAATTAAACCAAACTTTGTCTTAATTAAGAATTTGTATTTAATTTTTATTTATGTAATTATTACAAAAATAAATTTTATTTTCAAGTAAAATTATGGTATAATTAAAACTTTCAAATTTTTAACGAAAGGTGGTGAGGGTCGTGCCAGGAATCAAGGTACATCCTAACGAGTCTTTTGATGAAGCGTATAGAAAATTCAAAAAACAAGTAGATAGAAATCTAGTTGTTACTGAAGTTCGCGCAAGAAGATTTTTTGAGCCTATGACTGAAATTCGCAAAAAACAAAAAATTTCAGCACGCAAAAAAATGCTTAAAAGACTTTATATGCTTAGACGCTACGAGTCAAGACTCTAATACCAAAAAGCCGAATTTTCGGCTTTTCTTCGATTATTTTTTATGTTTCTTTGGATTTTAATCATTCATTTTTTTGGACTTATTTTACCAGGACCTGATTTTTTCTTAGTAAGTTCTTGTGCTTTAAGAGAAGGTATTAAAAGTGCTTTAAAAGCAAGTTTGGGTGTGAGTTTGGCCATGAGTATGTGGATTATACTTTCTATACTCGGTTTGAGTGTGATTTTTCATCAATTTCCATTTTTGCAAATCGTTTTATCAAGTTTTGGAGCTTGCTATCTTTTGTATTTAGCTTATGGGATTTATAAAAATACAAAAATAGGTAATATAAAAGTTCAAAAAACTCATATATCTACATTTTTAAGTGGCATTATAACAAATTTATCAAATCCAAAAGTTATTTTTTATTTTGCTAGTGTTTTTGCAAGTTTTGATTTTGCTCAAATGCGATGGATGTTGATAATATTAGTGTTTGTTTTGATCTTAGAAACCATAATTTACTTTTCTTTGATTTCTTTATTATTTTCAAAACCTTTCATGGTAAGAATTTATCAAAAGAATTTAAAACTTATTGATTATTTAAGTGCTTTTATATTTTTTGCTTTTGCTGTATTTATTTTAAGTAGTAATTTAATGATTATGATAAATTAAAGCAATTAATTTTTATTAATACTTTTTTTGTTAAAATCTTATTAAGTTAAACTTATAAATTTAGGAAAGATTATGAAACATATAAAAACTATACTTAAGCTTAGTATGATAAGCGGTATTGCTGCTATAAGTGGCGGTGCTTTAAGTGCGTGTAGCAACAATACAAATGATTCTAATAATGCATTAAGCCAAGCAGCAAATACTCAAGGTGCTTTTGTTATCATTGAAGAAACCGCTCCAAATCAATACAAAATCAAAGATCAATTTCCAAGTGATGAAACTAGGGTGGTTTTAAAACAACTTGATGGAACTGAAAGAGTTTTAAGTAAAGAAGAAATGGATAAATTAATCCAAGAAGAAGCTGCTAAAATAGACAATGGTACCTCAAATTTAACAAATCCAAATAACGCTCAAATGAGTAGCGGAGGACTTTCTTTAGGCGAAACATTGCTTGCAAGTGCAGCTGGTGCTATACTTGGTAGTTGGATAGGTTCAAAGCTTTTTAATAATCAAAATTTTGCAAATCAACAAAGAGGAGCATTTTCAAATCAAAGTGCTTATCAAAGAAGTGTAAATAGCTTTAATAAAGCAAGTACAAGTGCTACTTCAAGCTCAAGTGCGAAAAAATCAGGCTTTTTTGGTGGTGGCTCTAAGGCTACCTCAAGTTCTTCTAACTCTTTTGGATCTTAAGGGTAAAAAATGAATTTTTTAAAAGTAAATCCTTTAGAAAAATCATATTTAGATCAAATTGGCTTTTCATGGCATACAGATAATGATGGAAGTGATTATTTAGATTCTAACTTAGTTTGCGTGAGGGAAAATGAAGCAAATGCATATTATGAAGCAGTGAATGAGCTTTATGATATGTTTGTAGCTGCTGCGCAAGAAGTGATTGATAATGATCGTTTTGATGAGCTTGGAATTCCTTTTAATTTGGTTGATGCGATTAAGATGAGTTGGGAAAATGATGTGCATTGGCATTTATATGGTAGGTTTGACTTAGCAGGTGGGCTTGATGGTAAGCCTATAAAACTAATAGAATTTAATGCTGATACTCCAACATCTTTATTTGAAAGTGCTATTTTACAATGGGCTATTTTAAAGCAAAACAACCTAGATGAAAGCTCGCAATTTAATAATATATATGAAGCCTTAAAAGATAATTTTAAAAGACTTATCACTTTAGAAGAAGATGTAAGTGAGTTTGAAAAATATTATGAAGGTTGGAAGATATTATTTTCTTCAATTGCAGGAAGTGATGAGGATATGATTACAACCAAACTTTTAGCACATATTGCTAGTGAAGCAGGTTTTGAGAGTGAATTTTCTTACATAGATGAGGTTGAATTTTCGCCTGAAGGTATTTTTAAAAATGATGTAAATTTTGAGTATTTTTTCAAACTCATTCCTTGGGAGAGTATAGCCATAGAAGAGGGTGAGCTTGCTATGCTTTTAACTCAAATCATGCAAAATCAAAAAGCAATCATTTTAAATCCTGCTTATACTTTACTTTTTCAAAGTAAAGGTATAATGAAAATTTTATGGGAGCTTTATCCAAATCATCCTTTATTGCTTGAAACAAGTGATCAACCTTTAGTGGGTAAAAAATGTGTTAAAAAACCTGTTTTTGGTAGAGAAGGAGCCAATGTTTCTATTATAGAAGCTAATGGAGATGTAAGTTTTGAAACAAAGGGAGATTATCAAAATAATCGCTTTGTATATCAAGAATTTGCTGAGTTTAACAAAAATGAAAATGATTATTATCAAGCAGGAGTTTTCTTTGCTTATGAGGGTTGTGGGTTAGGTTTTAGAAAAGGTGGATTAGTACTTGATAATTATTCTAAATTTGTAGGACATATAGTAAAAGATTAATGAAAATAGTGTGTTTAGATGCTGCTACCTTAGGTGGAGCGGATTTAACGGCTTTTGAAAGTTTTGGCGAGTTTGTAAGTTATGATTTAACTTCTAAAGATGAGGTTATTGCAAGAATAGCTAATGCACAAGTTGTGATGATAAATAAAATCATCATTGACAAAAAAGTGATAGACAACACTAATCTAAAACTTATTTTACAACTTGGTACAGGGGTAAATAATATAGATGTAGCTTATGCAAATTCTAAAGGTATAGTGGTAAAAAATGTAGCTAGTTATTCTACAAAAAGTGTTTTAAGCCATACCTTTGCCTTGCTTTTTGCTTTTTTAAATCAAATTCCATATTATGATAAATGGAGCAAAGAGGGTAAATGGTGTGAGAGTGAAATGTTTTGTGATTTTAGCAAGACTTTGCATACTTTAACTGGTAAAAAACATGGCATTATAGGACTTGGAGCTATAGGTAAAGAAGTGGCTAAGGTTTCTCAAATGTTTGGTTCTAAAATTTGTTATTATTCTACCTCAGGGACTAATAATAATGATGAATATGAAAAAGTAAGCCTTGAAGAGCTTTTAAAAACTTGTGATGTAATTAGCATCCACGCACCTTTAAATGATAAGACAAAAAATTTATTAAGTAAAAAAGAACTAATGCTTTTAAAAGATGATGCTATTTTGATTAATGTAGGACGCGGTGGAATCATCAACGAAGCAGATTTAGCTCAAGTTATGAATGAGAAAAACATCAAAGCAGGGCTTGATGTGCTTGAAATAGAACCTATGATTAAAAATCATCCTTTACTTGGTATAAAAAATAAAGAAAATTTAATCATCACTCCACATGTTGCATGGGCAAGTGAAGAATCTATACAAAATTTAGTCCAAATTGTATTTAATAATCTTAAGGAGTTTATAGAAAATGGCAAGTGAACATAGTTTTGATATTAGCGGGGAAATTGATAAGCAAGAGTTAAAAAATGCTTTAGAGCAAGCTAAAAAAGAGCTTGATAGCAGATATGATTTAAAAGGTATTAAAAGTGAAATAGAGTTAAATGAAAAAGAAAGTGTTTATAAATTTATTTGCTCTAGCGAAGCAAAGCTTGAAGTGCTAAAAGATATTGTTATTTCAAAGCTTATTAAAAGAGGGATAAACCCTAATGGTATTAAAGAGTTAAGCAGGGAAAGTGGAGCAAATTTTAGACTAAATTTAAAAGTTAATGACGCTATTGATACTGATAGTGCTAAGAAGATTAATAAAGCTATAAAAGATAGCAAGCTAAAGGTAACTTCAAGCATTAGAGGTAATGAAATTCGCGTAGTTGGTAAGCAAATTGATGATTTACAAAGCGTGATGAAAATAGTAAAAGAACTCAATTTAGAACTTAATCTTAGTTTTAAAAACCTTAAATGAAAACTTTACTTCAAATAGTTTTTTTGTGTTTTGTGTGTGTTTTTTTAAGCTCTTGTGCTTTAAAAAGCAAAACACAAGCACAAAGTACTTATGTTATTTTAAAAACCCCAGAGTTTAAATTTGCTGATTATTGTTTTTTATATGAGGGAAAAAATTTTACAAGTTTAGAGCTTTATAGTGCTTCTAAAGCCTTACTTGAATTAAAAATTAGCGATAAAATTTGTGTTAATGGCATATGCTATGCAAAAACTTTTTTTAATAAAAGATTTTTTAATAATGAATATTATGATGATTTTTTGCAAGATCTAATCTATAAAAAACCTATTTTTTATGGAAAAAATAAACAAACTACTTCTTGTGGTTTTACTCAAAAGATTGTAAGTAAAAATTATGATATTTTTTATGAGGTTTGTGATAAAAATATGAGTTTTAATGATAAAAAATCCAAAATCAAATTTAGCATAAAGTCAATATAAAGGAAAATATGAAAGATTTAAAACTTTTTCTTAATGATACTTTTAAAAGCAATATTTATAAAAACTTACAATGCAGTGAAGATGAAATTTTAATTTTAAAGCATTTATGCAAAAATTATTTGCAGGCAAATGCAAGTATTAATGCTTATAATCTTCTTAGCGAAGTTTTTAAAAATGATGAGTATGAGTATTTAGATCATTTAAAAGATCTTAAAAATCTTATAGAAAAAGGTTTTATTGTTCAAATTTTTTCTGATTTTAAAGCAAGTAAAAACTCAAGCTTGCTTTTAAATTTGCTACAATGTGAGTTAAGTTTAAGTGAAGTTTTCTTGCAAGTCTTAGAAAATAAAACCATACAAGATTATATGCAAGATCAAATTTATGAAGATCATATTGCATATTTAAAAGATGAATTTTTTAAAATCGAGCTTTATCAAAGATTGCGTTTTTTTGCTAAAAGCTCTCAAAGCAAGAATATTAAAAAAGATATAGCTATATTTGAAGCATACATTAAAGAGCGTTTAAAGAAAAGTAAAATTTCTAATGTTTTAGCAGAGATTTTTAAAGAATATGCTTTAAATGATAAAGAATGCTTGATATTTATTAGTTTGTTAAAAGAAGAGTATTTGCTAAATACTGAAAATTCTTATAGTAGAGATTTTAATTTTTTGCTTCATTTAATTAGCGAGGATGAGGCTCAAAAACAAGAAAACAAAGCTTTATTGGAAGAAGATTCTAAGCTACTTAGTTCAAATCTTTTAGAATATGATGAATTTGTTAATTCTTTGGGTGATATAACTAAGATTTTTTATTTAAGTGATGATATTTTACAAAGAATTATTAATTTTAAAGAACCAAAGAAGAATAAAAAAATTAAACTTCAAAATTTGGTTAAAGAGCAAGATATTTTTGAGCTAATCGAGCCAAATACCAATATAGATGATGTTATTATGCCCCAAAGCACTAAAGATTTATTAGAAAGCATATTAAAACAACAAGATAAAAAGGTTTTAGAAAGATTAAATAAATGGGGTATAAAAACTAATAAAAATATAGAAGCTAAGATAATTTTCTATGGCCCTGCTGGTACGGGTAAGACTATGAGTGCGCTAAGTATGGCAAAAGCTATGAAAAAATCCATTTTGAGTTTTGATTGCTCGAAAATTTTAAGTAAATATGTGGGCGAGAGTGAACAAAATGTAAGAAAGATTTTTGATACTTATAAAGAGCTTTGTCAAACAAGTAAGCAAAGCCCTATTTTACTTTTAAATGAGGCGGATCAGTTTTTAAGTACTAGAGTAGAAAGCAGTGGCGGTGCTGATAAAATGCATAATCAAATGCAAAATATTTTTTTGGAACAAATCGAGCGCTTTAGTGGAGTTATCATAGCAACAACTAACTTTTTAGAAAGTTTAGATGTGGCTTTTTCAAGAAGATTTGAGTATAAAATAGAATTTAAAAAGCCAAATTATGAACAACGCTTAATGATATGGCAAAAAGCTTTACCTAAAAATGCTAAATTTGAAGGTAGTTTTGATTTAAAAAAATTAGCCTCATATGAATTAAGTGGAGCTCAAATTGTAATGGTGGTTAAAAATACGGCTTTAAAAGCGGCTATTTCTAAAGATGGTGTTTTTAAAATGAGTGATTTTTTACACACCATAGAAAAAGAAATAGAATCTTCATTTGACAAAAATAAGATAGTTGGCTTTAAAAATTAAAATTCACACAAATTTCACAAGCAAATAATATCATTCTTTCAACTTTTATTTAAAGGAGAAAAAATGAAAATGAAATTAATGTTGGCTAGTTTGGTTTGTGCAAGTTCTATGTTTGCAGATATGATTGTTAGTCCAAGTGCTTTACCTCAAAAGGCTCAAGAGTTTTTAAACACTCATTTTAAAGGTGTAAATGTAGGTTATGTAAAACAAGACGTGGATTCTTACGAAGTAAATTTGGTTGATGGAACAGAAATTGACTTTATCATTAATGGAGACTGGAAAGAAGTTGATGGTAAATACAAAGGCATTCCAACAGGATTTATCCCAAAAGAAGTAATAACTAAAGTACAAGCAGCGCAACCAAATGCAGCTATTGTAGAAGTAGATAAAAGAATAAATGGCTATAAATTTAGAACAAATAATATGATGGAAATTTATACAGATTTTAAAGGCAATATTTTAGGTCAAAAATTTGATGATTAATTCACTTAAATCCTTCATTG